>NZ_JBCAUP010000016.1:0-131311 GCF_038433355.1 Brucella cytisi | reverse complement strand
TTGACCATCACCATGCCCGCTTCCGAATTGCGCTTGAAATGCGTGGCGTATTTCAGGCTCGTCGTGCAGATGCCCGACGACAGTCCGAAGCTGGTATCGTTGGCGGTAGCAAGCGCTTCTTCATAATTCCTGACGCGGATGACCGAAGCGACCGGGCCAAAGATTTCCTCGCGGCTGATACGCATCTGGTTGGTGGCTTCGGTGAAAAGCGCAGGCTGGAGATAGAAGCCCGGCGTTTCGCGGTTCAGACGTTCGCCGCCAAAAGCAAGCTTTGCGCCTTCCTTGCGACCAAGCTCGATATAATCCATGTCCTGCTGAAGCTGGCTTTCATCAACAACCGGGCCGATATGCGTGCCCTGCTTCAGGGCATTGTCGACCACAACGCTTTTCAGCTTTTCGATTGCAGCAGCGACAAACTTGTCGTGGATACCTTCCGTCACGATGATACGCGACGACGCCGTGCAGCGCTGGCCCGTCGAGAAGAAGGACGAATTGACCACGGACTCGACAGCGACATCGAGATCGGCGTCATCCAGGACGACAACCGGGTTCTTGCCGCCCATTTCGAGCTGGAAGCGGCGGTTGTGCTCGATGGATGCCGCCGCAACGCGCTTGCCCGTACCGGTCGAGCCGGTGAAGGTGACGGCCTGAACGTCCGCACTGTCCAGAATGGTCTGACCGACAACCGAACCCTTGCCCATGACGAGATTGAGAACGCCCTTTGGCAATCCCGCACGGTGCAGGATATCGACAATCGCCCAGGAGCAGCCCGGCACGAGATCAGCCGGTTTGAACACAATCGTGTTGCCGTAGCAAAGTGCCGGCGCAATCTTCCAGGCCGGAATAGCGATCGGGAAATTCCATGGCGTAATGATGCCCACGACGCCGACCGGCTCACGGGTGATTTCCACACCGATACCCGGACGCGCAGAAGGCAGAACTTCGCCAGCCAAACGCAGGGCTTCGCCTGCGAAGAAATCAAAAATCTGGCTGGCGCGAATGGTTTCGCCGATGCCTTCAGCCAGCGTCTTGCCTTCTTCGCGCGACAGGAGACGGCCAAGCTCGTCCTTGCGCGCCAGAATTTCATCGGCAGTTTTGCGCAGGATGGCGTGGCGTTCCAGAATGCCGGAACGCGACCAGGCCGGGAAAGCGGATTTCGCGGCGGCAATGGCCGCCCTGGTGTCTTCGGCAGTTGCCCGCGCATAGGTCCCAACGACATCTTTGGTGTCCGAAGGATTGATGTTGGCGATCCCGTCGCCGCCGACCCATTCGCCCGCGATCAGATTTTGATGGACTGTCATGAACTCTCCCTGTGCGCCGCACGGCTCTGATATATCTCAGGACGACCCTTCACCCATGAGCGGCAGAATTGCAAGGCCGGAGCCGTCCTGTAACGGAAAAAGTGAAAATATCCGTTCAGCAAAGGGCGGAAAGCTGGATCAGCACTCCTTAAAACGAGGCTTGCAAATTTGTCACAGTCAAATGGTTGGATAGAAAATTCGTCATTTTGCGCCTTGGCAAAAATTTTTGCTCATTTATTGTGCATCCATCTGCAACACTGGCAAGAGGTATGAGATGCGTGTCTATTACCCATTCCCCATGGTGCCCAGTGTTTGCGCGGGCGCTTCCAAGCTTTAAGTCTTTGGCCCGCATTGCAGGCTGAGGCCTGAACGCCCTCCCTAAAAGGGCCGATTCCAAAACTTCCAAATTTGCCGCAGCCCTCACCGGCTGCTTGTTTTGTCTTCTTTAAAGGAACCAGAGTCCGTTTAAACACGGCCTGGTATTATAGATATGACTCGGTTTCGCATAGATTTCCGGGGACCTGCTTTCCGCAATGTCCTCGGCTACACTTTCGGCCATTGGCGAAGTCAGCCCTTGCGGCTGACGCTGATGATAATCGGCATGCTGCTTGCAACAGCCGCAGATGTTCTGACACCGCTCTATTCCGGTCGGTTGGTCGACGCATTGTCGCTTGGCGGCGACAGTGGATGGGATGCCGCCATTCATGCCCTGATCATCCTGCTTGCGCTGGGTGCGCTGGCGTTGATTACGCGTCAGCTGACCTTCTATGTCATCACGGACTTCACCTTGAAGATCATGAGCGACATGGCAGCAAGTTCGTTCCGTAAGCTGCAGCGGTTTTCGACAGACTGGCACGCCAACGCCTTTGCCGGATCGACCGTGCGCAAGGTCTCGCGTGCCATGTGGGCACTCGACCTGCTCAACGATACGCTGATCGTGGCACTGTTGCCGTCAATCCTGATGCTGGTTGGTTCGGTGGTACTTCTATCGTGGTACTGGCCGCTGATGGGGTTGCTGGTTGCAATCGGTTCGGTGCTGTTCATCGTCTGCACGATCGTGATTTCGCTTGGCTTTGTTGCGCCTGCGGCAACGCTTGCCAATAGCTGGGACACGCGAATGGGCGGCGCTTTGGCCGATGCCATTTCGTGCAACGCCGTTGTCAAAGCATTTGGCGCGGAAAGCCGTGAAGATGCGCGTCTTGCAAAGGTCGTTTCCAAGTGGCGCGGTCGCACACGCCGCACATGGCTGATCGGTACGCTGAATGGCTTCATTCAGGGTGCGAACCTGCTGGTGATGCGCGGCGTGGTCATCGCCTTTGCGCTCTATCTGTGGAGCCAGGGCAAGGCAACGGCGGGTGATATCACCTTCGTCCTGACAGCCTTCTTCATGTTGCAAGGCTATCTGCGCGACGTAGGAATGCATATCCGCAACCTGCAGCGTTCGGTCAACGACATGGAGGAGCTGGTCGACATCGAGGCACAGCCTTACGGCATTGCCGACAAGCCAGGTGCACCGGCGATCAAGATTGGAAATGGCGAGATCACCTTCGATCATGTCACTTTCCACTATGGCAACCACGAAGCAGCCCTCTATCGCGACTTTTCAGTCAAGATCGAGGCTGGCGAACGGGTTGGCCTGGTTGGCCATTCTGGCTCGGGCAAGACGACATTCGTCAAGCTGATCCAGCGTCTCTACGATGTCAGCGGCGGCGCCATCAAGATTGACGGACAGAACATTGCCGAAGTCACACAGGCATCGCTGCGTTCGCAGATCGCCATCGTGCAGCAGGAGCCAATCCTGTTTCACCGGACGCTGGCCGAGAACATCGCCTATGCCCGCCCCGGCGCGACACAGGCGGAGATTGAAGAGGCTGCACGCCTCGCAAGCGCGCATGACTTCATCAGCCGCCTGCCGAAAGGCTATGCAACGCTTGTCGGTGAACGGGGTGTGAAGCTTTCGGGCGGCGAGCGTCAGCGTGTGGCGATTGCCCGTGCGTTTCTGGCAGATGCACCAGTCCTTATTCTGGATGAGGCCACATCGAGCCTCGATTCAGAATCGGAAGTGCTGATCCAGCAGGCAATGGAACGGCTGATGGTTGGTCGTACGACGCTTGTCATTGCGCACCGGCTTTCGACGGTTCGTGCTCTTGACCGGTTGCTGGTTTTCGACAAGGGCAAGATCCTTGAAGAAGGCGATCATGATGCGCTTATCCGCAAGCCGGGTGGCATCTATCGCCGCCTGTTCGAGCGGCAGGCGCTGGAACTGACCAAGGGACTGGAAGACGTCTTTTCGTAATCCAATCCGCTATAATGCCATGGACAGGGCCGGATTAGTTCCAGCCCTGTTTTCATTTTAGAGCATTCCCTGTTCTGATTGAATCATTAGAAATGCTCTATCTGTTTGTTTTCACGTATGTCTTTATCCCGAAACGGTTCCCACTTTCGAGAGACATGCTCCATTCATCATCCATTCAGATCACGGTGCGTATCACTCGCGGCCCAAGCGTGCCTTGACATTTCCATGACAGAAATGTGACAGGCTTTTTGTAGAAGAGCGGGAGTTAGTGAGTAAAACATGCCGGGTGTGATGGAAAATACCGCTGCGCGTCGCTGGAGCGATGCCGCGATTTTCGGGCCTGCCCGTATTGCCTGGCCGCTGCGCCTCGCCGCAATTGCGCTCGCTTCCATTGTACTTTCAACGCTGCTGGTTTTCGCTGTCGAATGGATCGTGCGCGGCTCGTTCACCGACACGATGCAGTTTTTCCGCACACCGCATAAGCCTGCATGGACGACCGTTGCGCTCTTCGTCGTGGTCCTGACAGCAAGCGACGCTATTTTCGGACGCATTCACTATGGCTTCTTTGTTGTCGGCCCGCTGGCACTGATTGCGGCCACAACTGCACGCGAAAAGAGCCTTTACCTCGGTGACCCGCTTTATCCGAGCGATTTTCTCTATGCCCGTCAGATCGTCGATCTTCTGCCGCTTCTGGTGCGTGATCGCCCGTGGAGTGCGGTCGGCATAGCCCTGCTTCTCGTTGCTTCGGCAGCGGTGATGATCACCGTGACGCTGTTCTGGTGGCGGCGCTTTGATCCGATCCCATGGAAGGGTCGGATGCTGCGTATTGCCTTCGCGCTGCCCTTGCTCGCCTGGTTCGCAGTGATTTCCGACTATGCCAGTTTTTCGCTGGCGCGCGACCGTCTGCGCATCCTGCCGATCATGTGGGACCAGAAGGAAAACTACGCCCATAACGGCTTTACCATGGCCTTCATCCTGAATGTGCCAATGGCTACCGTCTTCGCTCCGGAAGGCTATTCTTCTGAAGCAATTGCCGCCATTGAACCGCCGGCGCAGTTGATCCCTGCTGCATTCGATACCAGCAAGCCTGACGTCATTATGGTGATGAGCGAATCCTTCTGGGATCCGACCCGCCTTCCGGGCGTGGCTTTCAGCGCCGACCCGATTCCCACAGTCCGGGTGGAACAATCCGGCCATGTCTTCTCGCCAGAATTCGGTGGCATGACTGCCAATGTCGAGTTCGAGGCTCTGACCGGTTTTTCCAAAGCCTTCCTGCCCTCCGGCAGTATCCCTTATCAGCAATATATCCGTCGCCCGCTTCCCTCGCTTGCAAGCTTTTTCAAGGATCAGGGTTATGCGACGCGCGCCATCCACCCCTATCGCCAATGGTTCTGGAACCGCGGCCCCGTCTATGAAAGCATGGGCTTTGACAAGTTCATGTCAGAAGAAAACATGCCACCGCTGGAAAAGCGCGGCTCATTGGCCTCCGACGCTGCTTTGACCGATGAAATCATCCGCGAAGCAGATTCCATGGATGCGCCATTCTTCTTCTTTGCCGTCTCACTTCAAGGACATGGCCCCTACGAAGCCAATCGTTACCCGGATTCCAAACTTGAGGTGCAGACTGACGCCAGCGAGCACACGCGCCAGTCGATCCGTTCCTATTCGCAAGGCGCCATGGATGCCGATGCGAGCCTTGCACGGTTGATGGACTGGGCGTCGAAGCGCGACCGCGAAACCATTCTCGTCTTCTTCGGTGACCATCTGCCACCACTCGGCCCCGTCTATGTCGAGACCGGGTTCATGGCAAACCGGGTCGCGAGCCGCACAGCGCCTGCCGCCGATATGATGCTGCAACACGAAACACCGCTTGTTCTCTGGTCGAATAAGCGTGGCGCCGAGCGGGGAACCGGTACGATCAGCCCTGCCTTCCTACCGCTGCACATTCTGGATATGGCAGGGATGCAGCATCCCTATTACACAGGCTTCCTGCGTCAGTTGCATGAGCGCTACCAGGTCGTTGACAATCATGCAGTTTTCGACCGCTCGGAGAAAGTCGAGGAAGGCTGGCAACAGAGGCCGCCATTTCCTCCTCTCCTGCGTGACTATCAGATGCTGCAATATGACATGATCTTCGGCAGCAATTTCGCCCGCGAGCGGTTCTTCCCCTCGCGTCCAGCACAGAGCTAGACAGGCCTATACCGGCGCTTTTCCCGATGACTGGCGGATGATGAGTTTATACTCAATCCGCCGGGAGGCCGACAGGTGACCGGTTTCGATCTGGTTGAGAAGCATGTCCGCCGCATCGCGGGTCATCTCGAAAATCGGCTGGCGGACGGTGGTGATCTGCGGCGAAACCATGCTGGCGATCGCGCTGTCATCGAAGCCAACCACCGTTAGCTGATCAGGTATCGCAATGTTGCGGTCATAGGCGACCTGCATGACGGCGGCGGCCATATCGTCGTTTGACGCAAACACAGCGGTTGGTGGTTCCTCAAGCGAAAGCAGCTTCTTTCCGGCGGCGAGACCGCTCGCAAAACTGAAGCCACCCTGCACCTCATAATCGGGATTGCGCTTGATCCCCGCCTCTTCCAGTGCACGGCGATAGCCTGCGAGGCGCAACTCTGCCGAGCGATGGGTTGGATCGCCAATCACGATCGCAATCCGGCGATGGCCGAGTTTCAGAAGATACTCCATCAGATCGACGCCAGCCGCTTCGTCATCGATCGTGACACTGTCGGTCGGGTGAACATTCGCGTCGCCTGCGACACGGGCAAATGGCATTGCGGAAGCCGTCAGTTCGGCCAGAATTTCAGGATCGTCCGACATGGGGGGCGTCACGATGATGCCGTCGAGACCGGAAGCGTGGGCTGTTTCGATCAGCGCACCACGGATGTCTTCACGATTTTCGACGGGGAAGATCAGCAGCCGGTATCGCGTGTCGCGCAGCCGCTCCAGTGCGCCCATCTGCAGTTCGGTGACATAGCTGGCGCTGGGGTTCTCGAAGAAAAGTCCGATCAAGTGAGAACGCCGTTCAACAAGGTTGCGTGCTGCAGCATTGGGACGGTAACGGAGCTCACTCCCCGCCTGCCTGACTTTTTCGCGAATGGCTTCGCGCACATTCGGTTCGTCATTGTAGACGCGTGAAACTGTCTTGATCGACACACCGGCAAGGCGTGCCACATCATGAATGGTTGCTCGTTTTCCTGCTGCGGCCATGTTGGATCGTCTCCCTCCCTCTCCGATCTAACTAACCGCTTCGCCACAAAACGAAAAGAGAAATCAGGGAACCGAACAGACCCGCGAACGCGTCAGAAACCGAACTTCGCGCCCATTGTCGAGGGAGAACATGCCTCCGCGTCCCGGAACGACATCGATGATGAGTTCGGTATGCTTCCAGACCTCATATTGCGGGCCGCTGATATAGACCGGAGCGTCACCGATTTCGCCCAGTTTTACATCCGTATCGCCGACAATAAATTCTCCTTGCGGATAGCACATCGGTGATGACCCGTCGCAACAACCACCTGACTGATGAAACATGATCGGTCCATATTCGGCCTGCAATTCACGGATGAGATCGAGCGCTGCCGCCGTGGCGCTAACCTGACCCTTGCCGTCGCCGGAAGCTACCTCAACCATATCCTCCTCCATGATACGAAAGGGCGGAAATTCACCGCCCTCTCCTATACTAGCCCAACCTGCCTATTGAGTCAGGTCCACGACTACGCGACCTTCAATATTGCCTTGGCGCATATCATCGAAGATGGAATTGATATCTTCGAGCTTTTCGGTTCGGATAGTAGCGCGCACCTTGCCATCACCGGCGAAATCCAGTGACTCCTGCAGATCAAGCCGCGTACCAACAATCGAACCGCGGACTGTGACGCCATTCAATACCATGTTGAATATAGAGAGCGGGAAGTCACCGGGTGGCAGACCATTCAGCGATACAGTGCCGCCCCGCGATACCATGCCCAAGGCCTGTTCGAATGCGATCGGCGAAACAGCCGTAACCAGCACGCCTTGCGCACCGCCATCAGTTTCTTTTTTGATATAGGCCGCCGGATCATTATGCGTCTTGGCATTGACGGTCACCGTCGCGCCAAGCTTCCGCGCGAGATCAAGCTTTCTGTCGTCGATGTCGACAGCGGCAACGTTAAGCCCCATTGCCTTGGCATATTGCACCGCCATATGGCCGAGACCACCGACACCGGAGATCACAACCCAGTCACCGGGCTTGGTGTCGGTTACCTTGAGGCCCTTGTAAACCGTTACGCCAGCACAGAGAACCGGCGCGATTTCGTTGAAATCGATATTCTTCGGCAGATGGCCGACAAAATTCGGATCGGCAACGACATATTCGGCAAAGCCACCATTGACCGAATAGCCTGTATTAAGCTGCTCTTCGCAGAGCGTTTCCCATCCACCCAGGCAATGACGACAGTGGCCACATGCGGTATAAAGCCATGGAACGCCGACGCGGTCGCCTTCCTTCACATGTTTGACACCGCTACCCACAGCCGAAACATAACCGACGCCTTCATGCCCCGGAATGAATGGCGGATTGGGTTTCACCGGCCAATCGCCTTCGGCTGCATGCAGATCGGTATGGCAAACGCCGGATGCATGGATGGCAACCTGTATCTGTCCCGGACCGGGCTCGGGTATAGGTACTTCGTCGATTGTCAGTGGCTTTCCGAATGCGCGCACCACAGCGGCTTTCATTGTCTTTGCCATGAAGTTTCTCCTTCGTTGTCGAACTGAGCTGGCTTCCTGGGGGAGGGAAGAAATGAATGTCGAAAACTGAATGCTTTCCGGAGGCACTAGAAGAAGGTCGCCCGGGCGTTTCCGCCCAGGCCCCCTTGGGAGGGTATTGGAAGCCGTTATGCTCGACGCAATACTGGCATGAAGAACGGCTCCGCCCCTTGATTGAGCGCAATGCGAAGATGTTTTCTCCACATTGCAGTTCCGGGGTCAGCTTCGGCTAGAGCGGCTTCGTTTAAAACGGAGTCTTTGAAACCGCTCTAGCCCTTTGTTTTATGCATGTCTTGATCCCAAAACCGGTTCCCACTTTTGGGAGACATGCTCTAGTGGTCTGATTCCGACATTTGCATCCCTCGGATATGAGTGCCGAGCAAATGTCGGAATCAAAAAGACCACTAGTAACCTTATGAATCTAGTGGATTTTTCGAATTTGACGTTTGAAACGAGATCTATATCGGACGGGTATCAAACGTCAAATTCAATCCACTAGAAGAAACCCAGCTTCTTCGGGCTGTAGCTCACCAGCATGTTCTTGGTGTTCTGATAGTGATCCAGCATCTTGAGGTGGTTCTCGCGACCGATACCCGATTGCTTGTAACCACCAAATGCTGCATGCGCCGGATAGGCATGGTAGCAATTGGTCCACACACGACCGGCCTGAATGGCACGTCCGAAGCGATAGGCACGCGTGCCGTCACGCGTCCATATACCGGCACCCAGACCGTAAAGCGTATCGTTGGCAATCGATAGCGCTTCCGCATCGTCCTTGAAGGTTGCAACAGACACGACCGGCCCGAAGATTTCCTCCTGGAAAATGCGCATCTTGTTAGTGCCCTTGAATACGGTCGGCTTGACGTAGTAACCGCCAGCGAGATCACCTGGCAGAATATTGCGCTCGCCACCTGCCAGCACTTCAGCACCTTCCTGACGGCCGATATCGAGATAGCTCAGGATTTTTTCCAGCTGCTCACTGGAAGCCTGTGCACCGATCATCGTGGCAGGATCGAGTGGATCGCCCTGCACGATTGCATTCACGCGCTTGAGCGCCTTTTCCATGAACTTGTCGTAAATCGATTCATGGATGAGCGCGCGACTTGGGCACGTGCAGACTTCGCCCTGATTGAGTGCGAACATCACAAAGCCTTCGATGGCCTTGTCGAGGAAATCGTCGTCTTCCGCTGCAACATCCTTGAAGAAGATGTTCGGCGACTTGCCGCCGAGTTCCAGCGTAACCGGGATGAGATTCTGGCTGGCATATTGCATGATCAATCGACCCGTCGTCGTTTCGCCGGTGAAGGCGATCTTGGCGATGCGCGGGCTGGATGCGAGCGGTTTGCCTGCCTCAAGACCAAAACCATTGACGACATTGATCACACCGGGGGGCAAAAGATCGCCGATCAGATCCATGAGCACGAGGATCGATGCCGGTGTCTGTTCAGCCGGTTTCAGTACGACGCAGTTGCCCGCCGCAAGGGCCGGAGCGAGCTTCCAGGTCGCCATGAGAAGCGGGAAATTCCACGGAATGATCTGACCGACAACGCCGAGTGGTTCATGGAAATGATAAGCGACCGTGTCGTGGTCGATTTCGGAAATGCTGCCTTCCTGGGCGCGGATCACACCGGCGAAATAGCGGAAATGATCGATGGCCAGAGGAAGATCGGCAGCGGTAGTTTCGCGAATTGGCTTGCCGTTGTCCCAGGTTTCGACTGCAGCGAGCGCAGGCAGATTTTCCTCAATCCGGTCAGCAATGCGATTGAGGATGAGCGCGCGTTCCGCCGCGCTCGTCTTGCCCCAGGCATCCTTGGCGGCATGCGCTGCGTCGAGAGCCGCTTCAACATCGGCGGCATCCGAGCGGGCTACTTCGCAAAGCACCTGACCATTGACCGGTGAAGTGTTCTCGAAATAGCGGCCCGACTTAGGCTCGACCCATTTGCCCCCGATGAAGTTTCCGTAGCGTTTTGCGAAAGCCGGCTTCACGGTCCGGCTGAATTCAACTTTGTTCATGACATTCCTCCCAAAACCACGCTGCTCCTACAGCGTTTCATGAGTGAGGATCGCGCGGCATCACGAAAGAGTCATCCCGCGCATTCAAGCTCGCAAGGTTATGTGTCGCAATATTGAGACAGTTGCGCCCGCTTATTGCTGATTAGTGCGGACGAATGATCTTCAGGCGATTGAGCTTGCGATGAAGCGTGGCGCGACTGATGCCCAAAAGGCCGGCTGCGGCCGAAATATTCCCTTCTGCGCGCGCAAGAGCGCGCAGAATAACACTGCGCTCTGACTCTGCCATATCTTCACGAGGGTCAGCGTGCCAGCCGAGAAGATCGGCTGCAGGCAACGGAACTGCAATAGCGGCATCGTCAAGCCCCATTGCCAGACGCGCCGCACGTGTGGCGCCGATGACCAGATCATCCTTGTCGACCGCGATCAGTGCTCCGCCGGTTCTGTCGGGGCTTGGCGCCAGCATGATACGAGCCTCGGGAAAAGCCTGACGGAAATTTTCAGCCTCGATGCGCCGTGCAGCATCGATCACTGCGACAGATATAAGCTGCGCAAAAGCCTCCGTCAGATCGGCGCGGCACGAGGAAACATCAAGCGCTGCCATCAAACGCCCTTGATGATCATGGATCGGGGCGACCGTACAGGAAAGCCCGATATTACGGGTATGAAAATGCTGGTCGCGATGAATTGTCAACGGGCGCTGTTCAACAATGCAGGTGCCGATCCCGTTGGTGCCTTCGCTTTGCTCGCTCCAGACAGCGCCGGTCCAAAGCCCCCAGCGATAGAATGTATCATCATCGCCCGGCGCACCACGACGTTCAACGGGAACGCCCTCACTGTCAGCCAGAAGCACGCAACAACCCACACCACCGACGGCCAGATAAAGGCGATCCATACTGGCTTGCGCTATGCTGACAAGACGTTCGATACGTTGATGAGCGGTCCTGAATTCACCATCGGAAAGGGTGCGCACCGACCCCAGTTCGGCAGGATCAAGCCCGTGCAGTTCCGACGAGCGTCGCCATGAAGCGACCAGAGCAGATCGCGCTGCCCCTCCCGCTGTCATGATCGCGGATTGAATCAGATCGGCATGTGTTCGGTCTTGCGGTGTGCCCATCTTTTCCTCCCAGGAAGGCTGGAACCCGCTGTCTGGGAGAATAATGACTGCTCAAAACACAACTGGCAAGTGTGGCTACAGATTGAGAGGGCTTAGGCGACGCGTGCAGGCTTCAGATATTCCTCAAGCGAGGAAACATCCGCCGCATTCAGGCGAAGACCAAGTTTCGTACGCCGCCACAAAATATCCTCGGCGCTCACCGCCCATTCATTCTCAAGCAGATACCGCACTTCGGCTTCATAAAGATCGGCACCGAAATGCTGTCCAAGGTCGGCAAGTGAAGCGGCTTCCCCAAGCAGAACGCGAATACGCGTCCCATATTGCCGGAACAGGCGCCGCGCATGAGCAGGCGTCAGGAAGGGATATGCAACTTTCACCTTTTGCAATTCGCGTTCGAACTCGACATCCACGAAATCGCCACCGGGTAACGGAGCAGCATGGGTCCACGGCGCACCTTTTTGTCCCAGCCTATGCTCGATCTTCTCCAGCATATGTTCAGCAAGTCGGCGCGCAGTGGTCAGTTTGCCACCAAAAACGTTGATCAGAGGTGCAAGCCCATCGGGTGCATCTTCTTTCAGGACATAATCGCGCGTTGCTTCCTGTGCCTTGCTTGCACCGTCATCATAAAGCGGGCGAACACCGGAATAGGTCCAGACGATATCCGCGCGTCTGACCGGCTCCTTGAAATATTCGCTGGCTGCCGCGCAGAGATAGTCGGTCTCACCATCGGTGATCGCAACCTTGGCCGGGTCACCCTGATAGTCCTGATCGGTTGTGCCAATCAGGGTGAACTCATCCTCGTAGGGGATGGCGAATATGATACGCCCGTCATTGTTCTGGAAGAAATAGGAACGGGGATCGGAGAACTTCTTGCGCACCACAATATGGCTACCCTGAACAAGCCGGACATTGTGAAGCTGTCGATCTCCTTCGACACCCTGCAGAACCTTGTCGGCCCAGGGACCAGCAGCATTGACCAGCAGACGAGCCCGAACTTCCTCGCGCTCATGTGTACCGGTATCTTCGAGCGTGATGGTCCAGTATTCCCTGTCACGGCGAGCCGCCACGACCTTGGTTCGAGTTTGGATTATCGCTCCGCGATCCGCTGCATCACGGGCAGTTAAGGCAACGAAACGCGCGTCATCCACCCAACAGTCCGAATATTCGAAGGCCTTGGTAAAAAGCGGTTTCAAGGGCTGCGCAGCCGGGTCCGAGCGCATATCAAGCGTACGCGTGGCGGGGAGCTTTTTACGCCCGCCCAGATGGTCATAGAGGAACAGCCCTAGCCTCAACAACCATGCAGGGCGCATTCCGCCCTTATGATAAGGCAACACAAAGCGCATCGGATGAATGATGTGTGGTGCGTTGGCCCACAGCACCTCCCGCTCCATCAGCGCCTCGCGCACCAGACGAAATTCATAGTGCTCCAGATAGCGCAAACCACCATGAATGAGTTTGGTTGCCCGCGATGAGGTGCCGCTTGCCAGATCGTTCATTTCGGCAAGGCCAACTGAAAATCCTCGACCAACCGCATCACGTGCGATACCGCAGCCGTTGATGCCACCGCCGATTACAAAAATGTCAAATAGTTTCTCTTGCGCCATGGCGAACCCCGAAGACCACTCTCCGAAAACCAAAGCGAATATAAATCATTTCATACGAAAGCAAATCGAAAATAAACGAAACTATGCTTGTTTTTCTGCCGTCCGGCTTTCTCCAAGGGTTTCAATCAGCTCTACCTCACTTTCGTGGCACAGCTCCCGCAACTGGTTCGACGGACAATGGTCGGTAATGAAGGTATTGATCTGCGATATGTGGCCGATACGCACCGGAGCTGTACGCTCCAGCTTTGTGGCGTCAGTCACAAGGATTACGTGCCGGGCATTAGCGATGATGGCCTGCGCTACCTTCACTTCGCGGAAATCGAAATCGAGCAAAGCACCGTCTTCGTCCATAGCCGAAGCGCCGATGATTGCGTAATCGACCTTGAACTGGCGGATGAAATCAACGGCGGCCTCGCCAACAATCCCTCCATCAGACGGGCGCACGACGCCACCTGCCACCACCACCTCTATAGAGGGGTGAACACGCAACGTATTGGCAACGTTGATGTTATTGGTGATGACCATCAGATTATTGTGGTCGACCAGCGCTTGACTGACGGCTTCAGTCGTAGTGCCGATATTGATGAACAAGGAAGCACCGTCCGGAATGATTTCTGCGGCAGCGCGCCCGATCGATTCCTTTTCATGCGCGGCGATGCGGCGTCGTGCTTCATACTCCATGTTCTCGACGCCGGATGGATAGAGTGCACCCCCATGGATGCGGCGCAACATCCGGGCGCGGCAAAGATCATTCAAATCCTTGCGGACCGTCTGCGGCGTCACCTCGAAAGCCGCAGCAAGATCATCCACCAGAACCTGCCCTTGCTTGCGAGCGAGCTCAAGAATTGCGTTGTGACGGGGAGTGAGCTGCATTTTTATCCCGGATCTGGCATTATTCTGATTACGTTCGGGTAATTTCGCGTTTTTTCAATAGAAAGCAACCATTTCAGTTCGAATGGCTTCGAATAGCATTCGCTTTTCAGCAATTTTCGATATTTTTCGCTTTCGCCCAATGGCCAACAAAAACAGCATAAATTCAAGTATAAACATTCGTTTACATTTCAAACGAAACGCATATTTCGCCGATAAATGTCTAAATCTCGACCACCCCTTCGAACGGCCCGATGCAACTCTCATAAACCTATTCGTTAATAGAGAATCCAATATCTATATTCACTCAAAATCGAACAGTTGTATTCTTTCAGTCATCTCTTGCACGTGAAGGACTGAAGCAAAGCAAGAGTTACCAGCATGGTAAAAACTTCGCATAGCGCATTTATCCCGGTTCGATGTAACTAAAAAACAAAACCATCGAGCCGTTTAATGATGTTGTTTAGCTTTGGTCGAAGAATGTGGGGAATGAGTAGCGTTATAGCGTAGCAGATCGAGTATATAATCGGGCTCTGGAAGGCTGGCATTTTAGGGGAGACTGGACTGAGAGCCCAACAAAAGAACATCCATCCTTATTATGGAGGAGCAGATCACCAGTTCGCCCCTCCACATTTTGTGGGCAACAGGCGCTGAGCCAGACCAACGAAAATCGAAATAGTCAGTCGAAATCGAACTTCTCGCCGTACATTCTGTGCAGCTTGCACGCTACTTCCGTGCGGTTCGCGGCACCGATCTTCTTCATGATGTTATGCACGTGTGCCTTTACCGTGCCTTCGCTCATACCGAGTTCGAACGCGATGATTTTGTTCGATTTGCCAATTCGGATGGCATGGACGACCTCGATTTCTCGTGCTGTGAGCAACTCACCCAGAACATCGTCGTCGATATCGGTCGGCGCGGTTTGGAAAACCATGGAAGCCGGAACATACATACCGCCAGCGGTGGCAAGATGGATGGCTTCAACACAAACTTTGATATCGACTGAAGTGGGAATGTAGCCACGAGCACCGATTTCCATGGCGCGCACAACCTGGGCCCACTCCTCGCGTTCGGCAAGAAAAACGACCGGAACCGGGCGCCAGAGTTCGATCACAGCCTGCAACTTCTCCGAAAAAAACGGATCGGCCAAGCGCTTCGAACCAATATTGATCAGAACAACAGCAATATCGTCCGTTGGATCTGCGAGTTCAACCGCTGCTTGCGTTTCCACGGGAAGCTTGAGTCCGTTCAGCACAAGCCCGTTATAAAGGCACTGCCGCTCAAGATTGCTCTTGCATACGAGCAACAAACGCCGACCACGTGCTGCCTCAATGCTTGCGGCGTTTCCCCTGTCGCCCATGCTTTCCGAAGCAGCCCAAAGGCTATCCCCTCTTGTTTCCAACATGTGATACTCCCGGCGCTACTCAAGTTGCTCTATGTTTATGCATCCAACTATTACTTTCGTCAGAGACGAGTGATTTCCGGTGCTTGTCTGGATAGACCTGTAGCCTTGACTGGGGTAAATATTGCTATCGGGAAATAATCGTGTCATTAACTTATGTTAGCAATGCAGAAAAATTATGACCGTCCATAAGAACGACTTGGAGAGAGGTAGGATATAGCCTCTATATCTTTCGTTTAGTTGGTTTTCGATTTTACTGAATTCGTCAGCGCAAAGGGGGGCAATTGCGCGTTCTAAAGCTCAGGGGCACTCAGACTTCCAACTGAAATGTTCAACTGGTTGTTTATTCGATTTCCGCGCAAAACCGCCATGCGGTATGGTGGAAGTGCTTTAAATTGCATATCGATTTGATTGAATCGAACAAGCGCCCTAACTGTTAATTTTGACGCGCATCTTTTCCGAAATGCTGTTTCACGAATTTCGGGATACGCTCTAGTGGGTTAGAAATGCATAGTGGCAAGCAGATCACAGACCCATCGATTGAAGCGCTTATTGGTTTATTGGAGGCACCTCCAATTCTTGCCAAGCTGGAAGCGCGGGAAACAGATGCGCTTTCTTCTCTCACCGTTATCGAAAACGATTATGCAGCCGATGCCACCATCATTGAACAGGGGGCACGTGTCAGAAGCATCCATCTCGTGCGGTCCGGTTGGGGGTGCGTATATCGCGATCTTTCAAGCGGCGAGCGGCAGATCATCGACTTTCCCATGCGAAGCGATTTTCTCGGACTCCGAACCGCCGATGGCTACAGCTACAACACAATCGCGGCAATTACGCCTATGTCGGCTTTCGAGATTCCGCTTGCCTCACTTGAAGCTTCTATCGAACGCGCGCCACGTCTCAGTTTGATCCTTATCGAACTTCTGGCGCGGCAGCGGTCGATGTTGATCGAACATCTCACCAATATCGGATGCCGCGCGGCGTTCGTCCGAACTGCGCATCTGTTTCTGGAGCTTTCCGACCGCGTGAAATCGAGCGGAATGGGCGATCCGAATTCGTTCTACTGCCCACTGACGCAATATCAGCTTGCCGATGCTCTTGGGCTAACACCGATACATCTCAATCGGATGCTGCGTGACCTGCGCGAAGAAGGACTGATCCTGTTCCGCTCGAATCGTGTGGAGATCTTGGACCGTAAACGCGTGGTCGCCCTCGCCCAGTATGATGGGGAGTTCATGCGCATGTCGGTTTTTGGGAGACAAGAGTAAGTCGGAATTTTCGGGAAAATGGTCGGAGTGAGAGGATTCGAACCTCCGACCCCCTCGTCCCGAACGAGGTGCGCTACCAGGCTGCGCTACACTCCGTGACCACGTGGTCTTGACCATTGAGGCGGCTTATAACGTCCCCAATTTCAAGCTGCAAGTGCATCGTGTCGTTTTTTTAAGTGCCTAACCCCAAAAGTTGGAAATGGTTTCAGACGAGTTGCATATGAGAGCAAGGCGGCGCTATCCGTTTGCTTCCAAAATCTATTAAAGCATAGCAAAAACAGGCTTCGTACCACCACCAAAAGCCACGAAATTGGGGTTTGCAAAACCCGCAACACCTTCATTGGCACGCTGGCCATAAGAGAGCGGCGTTCCCTCGAAAGTCGTGGTAAGGCCACCAGCGGCGCGTAACACGGCATCGCCCGCCGCCGTATCCCATTCCATCGTCGGGCCGAAACGTGGATAAATATCGGCCTCTCCACTGGCAATCAGGCAGAATTTCAGCGACGAACCGATGGAAACACAGCTGCTGATCCTGTTGTCGTTCAGGAACTTTTCCGTTTCCGGGTTCTTGTGTGACCGGCTGCAGACGGCCACCCGCTCTGGCCCGTGAACACGCGCCGCTATCCCACGCCTTGTTCCGATTGCATGATCTTTGGTTGTCGTTATTTCTTCAGCACCATTGCTGTTGCCAATAAACAAGCGATTACGAACTGGTGCATAAACGATGCCGAGAACCGGAGCGCCGTCCTCGATCAGGCCGATATTCACCGTAAAATCGCCGTTTCGCAACAGAAACTCACGGGTGCCGTCGAGAGGATCGACCAATAAAAATCGCCGCCCCAAATGTGAAGGCAAACGTCCCGCTGCCACTTCTTCTTCAGCCACAACCGGAATATCCGGAACAACGGAAGCGAGTGCCGCAAGAATGATGGCTTCCGCGTCACGGTCTGCTTCCGTGACCGGGGAAGAATCTTTCTTACTCTGAACAGCGCAACCATTGGCATAGTGCTTCATGATAACGCGCCCCGCCTCAAGTGCAGCTTCCTGCAGGACGGTCAGTATTGCATCGTCGTTCGGATCGGCTTTCGGGGAGGCTGAAATCTTCATTGCTCAGATTGACCAGGAATCGCTGCCATAACTGCCGATGATACCACGTTCGGCAAGATACTTTTCTACTTCTGCGACGAGTTCGTCAACGTCACGACCTGCCGTGCTAAGGCGTAATTCCGGTGAAACTGGCGCCTCATAGGGAGAATCGATCCCGGTGAAAGCCTTGATCTCGCCACGCAAAGCCTGCGCATAGAGCCCCTTCGGGTCACGCGCGATGCATTCCTCTATCGGTGTATCCACGAAAATCTCGACAAACTCGCCTTCAGGCAGGCGAGCGCGAATCCGATCACGCTCAGCTTGAAATGGCGAGATGAAGGAAACCAGCACCACCAGTCCGGCATCAGTCATCAATCGGGCGACTTCGCCGACACGGCGGATATTCTCCGCCCTATCCTCATCGGAGAAGCCCAGATCGCTGTTGAGGCCATGACGGACATTATCACCGTCTAGCAGATAGGTGTGCTTGCCAAGCGCGTGGAGCCGCTGTTCCAGCCGGTTCGCGATGGTGGATTTGCCGGAGCCTGACAGCCCCGTAAACCAGAGCACAGCCGGTTTCTGGAATTTCTGTGCTGCGCGTGTCTGCTTGTCGAGGTCGAAGGACTGCAGATGCACATTCGTCGCCTGACGAAGAGCACTATCGATCATCCCAGCGCCCACAGTCGCGTTGGTAAGCCGATCGATCAAGACGAACGAGCCCGTTACGCGATTATCGGCGTAAGGATCGAACGCAACCTGATCCACCGTCTGGAGATGGCAAAGTCCAATCTCGTTGAGGTCGAGGCGGGATGATTCCTGACGGGTGAAACTGTCAATATCGGTTCTGTATACGATCTCGTTGATCGTTACCGGCGTCTGATCGGTCTCGGTACGCAGGATATAGGAACGGCCGGGATGCAATGCCTCCTCGCCGAACCAGACTATATTGGCTGAAAACCGATCAGCAACTTCGGGCCGGACCTCCGTCCCGACCAGCATATTGCCGCGTGAAACCTCGATCTCGTCCTCCAGCACCAGTGTGACAGCCTGTCCTTCGGAAGCACGTGGCAGATCACCGTCATAGGTGGCGATGCGTTTTACGCGGGAGGTTTTGCCTGATTTGGCAACCACCACGGCATCACCAGCGCTGATCGAACCGGATGCCACTGTGCCGGAGAAGCCGCGAAAATCGAGATTGGGCCGGTTCACATACTGCACCGGAAAACGAAACGGCTTGGCCGCTGCCTCCGTGTCGATGCGCACCGTCTCCAGATGTTCGAGCAGATGCGGCCCTTCATACCAGTCCATGCGTGGCGACGGCAGGGTGACATTGTCGCCGAAACGCGCCGAAAGCGGGATCGGCTGGATGCTGACAAAGCCTAATTCATTGGCGAAACTCAAATAGTCGGCAACGATGTGCTCGAAAGCCTTTTGCGAAAAGTCGACCAGGTCGATCTTGTTCACGGCCAGAACGATGTGACGAATACCAAGTGCCGCGGCAATGAAGGAATGGCGTCGTGTCTGCGTCAGTACACCCTGACGGGCATCGATGAGCACGATAGCAAGATCGGCTGTCGAGGCACCAGTCGCCATGTTGCGCGTATATTGTGCATGACCGGGTGTATCAGCGACAATGAATTTACGACGTGGCGTCGAAAAGAACCGATAGGCGACATCGATGGTGATGCCCTGCTCCCTCTCGGCCTCCAGACCGTCAACCAGCAATGCGAAATCGAAATCGTCATCCGTGGTACCGAACTTGCGGCTATCGTTCTTCAACGATGCGAGCTGGTCCTCGAAGATCAGCTTCGTGTCATAGAGCAGGCGTCCGATGAGCGTTGACTTGCCGTCATCCACCGATCCACAAGTAAGGAAGCGCAAGAGTGTCTTGCGCTCCTGATCGGCCAGGAAGTCGCTGACTGCAGCATTGGTCGCAACAGGCTTGATTATCGCATTCATCAGAAATAGCCCTCGCGCTTCTTTTTTTCCATCGATCCGGCTTCGTCACGGTCAATGGCGCGGCCCTGCCGCTCGGATGTACGGGCAATCAGCATTTCTTCGACAATATCGGAGAGGTCAGCCGCACTGGATTCAATAGCGCCGGTCAACGGATAGCAGCCAAGTGTGCGGAACCGCACCAGCCGGTTTTCCACCGTTTCACCCGGACGCAACTTCATGCGGTCGTCGTCGAGCATGATCAGCATGCCGTCACGTTCGACCACCGGACGATGCGCTGCGAAATAAAGCGGGACGATGGGGATATTCTCTTGCAGGATATATTGCCAGATATCGAGCTCAGTCCAGTTCGACAACGGAAAGACGCGGATCGATTCCCCTGCAGAAACGCGGGTATTATAGATCTTCCACATTTCCGGACGCTGATTCTTGGGGTCCCATCCATGCTGTGCGTTACGGAAGGAAAAAATGCGCTCCTTGGCGCGCGATTTCTCCTCGTCGCGACGGGCGCCACCAAAAGCAGCATCGAACTTGTACTTGTCGAGCGCTTGCCGCAAGGCGACCGTCTTCATCACATGAGTATGGACATTCGATCCATGGCTAAAGGGGCCAACCCCCTCGCGCACGCCGTCCTCATTGATATGCACGAGCAGCTCAAACCCCTTTTCACGCGCCTGCGCATCGCGAAACTCAATCATCTCCCGAAACTTCCATGTCGTATCAACATGCAGAAAGGGAAAAGGCGGCGGAGCGGGATAGAATGCCTTCATCGCCAGATGCAGCATGACCGACGAATCCTTACCGACCGAATAAAGCATTACCGGGTTGGAAAAACTTGCCGCAACCTCGCGAAAAATATGGATAGCTTCCGCCTCAAGGCGCTGAAGATGCGTCAGGTTCTTGGTCAGGGATGCATGATGCACGACTACTTACTCCCGGCAACCGGATGGGGGCTCGATACTGGCGGGAGGGATGGCGAATGCCTTCATCCGGCGCAGGTGTGGCAAAAGCCACGGTGCGCGCATTGTCGTGAAATGATGCGGAAAAGTGAAAGAAACCTATCGCGTATTGCAACTCGCTTGCGCGAAAAACTTACCGTATTTGCACGCATGGCCGGAACAAACTTGCGCGTGCCGGGAAAAGCCGCTTTTTGGCCAAGTCACGGAAAATCATACAATTTTTGTGATATTTAACAGGGTTTTGCTCTGGAACTGCCCGTTATTCGGACAGCTCCAGAGCAAATTATTACCTGGTGAGGCTTGCCTGAACATCGTTCAGCGTCGCCTCGAGCGCGGACACCATCGTATCAACCTGCTGATCGTTGATGATGAGCGGCGGGCAGAAGGCAAGCGTATCGCCCATTGCGCGGGAAATGACGCCGCGCTCCTGAAGAACGGCGTTTGCCTTTGCGCCCAGAGCGCCGGTTGGTTCAAGGCCCGTCTTGGCCTGCTTGTCGGTGACAAGCTCGACACCGGCTATGAGACCAACGCCACGCACTTCGCCGACCAGAGGATGATCCTGCAACTCACGCAGGCGCTTCTGCATATAGGTGCCGCGGTCGCGCGCATTGGCGACCAGATCACGCTCTTCAATAATGGTGAGGTTTTCCAGCGCTACCGCTGCCGCCACCGGATGACCGGATGCCGTGAAGCCCGTGCCAAGCGTGCCGATCTTGTGGCTTTCTTCAGCAATCGGTGCGTATACGCGCTCATTGATGAGAAAGGCCGAAATCGGCAGATAGGATGACGAAAGCTGCTTCGACATAACCAGAATGTCCGGTTTCATATCGAAAGTCTGGCTGCCGAACAGATTGCCTGTCCGTCCGAAGCCGCAAATAACCTCGTCGGCGATCAGCAGAATATCGTAGCGCTTGAGAACAGCCTGCACTTTTTCCCAATAGGTTTTGGGCGGCACCACCACGCCACCGGCACCCATGACCGGCTCTCCGATAAAAGCGGCGATCGTGTGCGGGCCTTCTGCGATGATCAACTGTTCCAGCTCATCCGCGAGCCGCGTTGCGAATTGTTCCTCACTCTCGCCAGCCTGTCCTTCGCGATAATAATGCGGGCAGCCCGTATGCAGGATACGATCGATCGGCAGATCGAAAGAACGGTGATTGTTGGGCAAGCCGGTCAGGCTGGCAGAGGCAATCGTCACACCGTGATAGCCGCGCTTGCGTGAGATGATTTTCTTGCGCTCCGGTTCACCCAGCGCATTGGAGCGATACCAGATCAGCTTGACGACCGTATCGTTGGCTTCGGAACCTGAATTGGTGAAGTAGGCCTTGCTCATCGGAACAGGAGCCATTGAGACAAGCTTTTCAGCCAGATCAATGACAGGACCATGTGAACGGTAGGAGAATGTATGGTAGAAAGGCAGCTTCTTCATCTGTCGTGCAGCTGCTTCGGCCAGACGCGGTTCGGAAAAGCCCACGCCAACACTCCACAGTCCTGACATTGCTTCGATATAGCGCTTGCCCGATACATCTTCGACGTAAATACCATCGCCACGCTCGATGACGAGCGGACCTTCCGCTTCGAGGCGGACAGCATCGGTATAAGAATGGAGATGATAACGGATATCGCGAGCTTCAAGGGAGTTTGGCTGAGCAGTCATTCATTGATCCTCCGGGAAAGATAATGAATTTGTAGCCCGTTTCAGAAAAAGCGCAAACCGGAAAGCCGCTGAAAAATGCCCTTCGGATCAAACCGCCAAGGGACTTGGAAGATATTTACAGAAGACCGAAAGTGCGGGCCTTGGCGACGGTCTGAACCTTATTCACCGCAACAAGCTTTGTGAGCACGTTGCTGATATGGAAATTCACCGTGCGTGTCGAAATATTGAGGATCGTGCCGATGATCTCGGCAGTCTTTCCCTCACTCGTCCAGCGCAGGATTTCCCGCTCGCGCATTGTCAGGTTCACTTCAGAAACGCAGTTCATCGTCGGAACATCAAGATGTTCATACATGGACAAATGCAGCAGATTGGCTGCGATCTGCATCTGGCGCCGCAACATCGAAATCTCGCCGGAAGATAATGCCGGGCCAGTTCTCAGGAAAGACAGCATTCCGAACACGCCTTGAGCAGCCCAACACGGCTGGGAAATCCCAGCCTTGAGGCCGAAGCGCTGTGCATCCGCCCATATCTGTGGAGCTTCCGCAAAGAGCTTCGACGACCAGACCAATGGCTCTATGCTGTTCAGTGCCTTGCGAACCAATGGGTCAACATCCGCATATTTTCGGGCTGTATAGTGATCGGTCCATTCCTGCGGCAACGACCCAAAGCTGAGCCATTTGACCACGCCGTTCAACAAGGGAACGCGCATGACATAAGCCGTATGTGCAAATCCGCACTGCCTGGCATAGGTGCCTATATATTCAAGGAGCTGTCCGGCATCGTCAGCAGATTGCATGGATTCATAAATTTGTTCCCATTTCATTGCAGACTTCCCAACGAAAAATATAACTATTGATGATTATTGAAATTCGAAGCATTTAAATAAAACACCAACAAATCACTAACAAATCTATGTATTTTTCTCTATATTCCAATCAGAAATGCATACATCTACACAGGTTAAATATTACAGTGATATAAATTATAAATTACTTTAATAAATACTTCATTATTACATGAAACAAGACCAGCTCTAAAACGCCAAATAAATCAGCGGTTCTGGAACATGGAATGCCGAGCCGACGCAGTTACGTCTGCTGGTTTGTAGTCGACAAGCAACTACAAACCAGTCAAACGCGCCCAATACATCTGTCAGAAATACGAGTATATGAGATTAAGCTAATCGAGTTGCGGCATTTGTCACGCCGCAGCCTCTTCGGGAGTTGCACCTGGGGTATAATTAAGGATCGGTGCGAGCCAGCGCTCGACTTCCTCTATCGTCATTCCCTTGCGGCTCGCGTAATCCTCGACCTGATCCCGTTCGACTTTGGCCACGCCGAAATAATAGCTTTCCGGATGGCCGATATAGAGACCCGATACGGAAGAACCTGGCCACATCGCATAGCTTTCCGTCAATTCCACGCCCGTGTTCGCGGTCGCGTCCAGAAGGCGGAAAAGGGTCGTCTTTTCCGTGTGATCGGGCTGCGCCGGATAGCCAGGAGCCGGACGAATGCCCTTATATGGCTCACCAATCAGTTCTTCAGGCGTGTAAGTCTCGTCAGATGCATAAGCCCAGAACTCCTTGCGCACGCGCTCATGCATCAGTTCTGCAAAGGCTTCCGCGAAACGATCAGCCAGCGCTTTCACCAGAATGGCCGAGTAATCGTCATTGGCGCGTTCGAAACGTTCGGCTATGGCCACTTCACCAATACCTGCCGTCACAACGAAGCCGCCGACATAATCCTGCTTTCCGCTTTCGGCGGGTGCGACAAAGTCGGACATCGCCATATTCGGACGACCATCGCGCTTGCTCAATTGCTGGCGCAGTGTGAAGAAAGTGGCAAGTTCCTCGTTCCGGCTTTCATCGGTGAAAAGACGAATATCGTCGCCGACCGCATTGGCGGGCCAGAAACCGACAACAGCTTTCGGCGTGAACCACTTTTCGTCGATAATCTTTTTCAGCATCGCCTGAGCGTCGTCCCAGAGTTGCCGGGCTGCCTCGCCCTGCTTCTCGTCTTCAAGAATTGCCGGATAGCGGCCTTTCAACTCCCAGGTCTGGAAGAACGGCGTCCAGTCGATATAGCGGGCGATTTCGGCCAGATCGTAATCATCGAAGGTCTTCGTGCCGGTGAATGTCGGCTTTGCCGGAACAAAATTATCCCAGTCGAGCTTATGCGCATTGGCGCGGGCACGAGCGATCGACAGGCGCTGCTTTTCCGCTTCATTACGCGCATGGGCGGCTGCAACCTTGGCATATTCCCCGCGCAGACCGTCAACATAGGCCTGCTTGCCTTCCGGTGACAGCAGGCTCGAAACCACACCGACGGCACGGCTTGCATCGATGACGTAGACCGCCTGTCCGCGTTCATAGCGCGGATGAATCTTCACCGCCGTATGGACACGGCTCGTGGTCGCGCCGCCGATCAGAAGCGGAATATCGAAACCTTCGCGCTCCATTTCTGCTGCCACATGCGCCATCTCATCCAGCGAAGGCGTGATGAGGCCGGAAAGGCCAATGATATCCACCTTTTCGTCACGCGCTACCTGCAGAATCTTCTGCGATGGCACCATCACGCCAAGATCGATGATCTCGTAATTGTTACAGGCCAGCACAACGCCAACGATATTCTTGCCGATATCGTGCACATCGCCCTTCACGGTCGCCATCAGCACCTTGCCGGCGCTCTGACGTTCACCGCCGCCAATGCCTTTTTCAGCATTGAGGCGCTTTTCTTCTTCCATATATGGCAGGAGGACGGCCACGGCCTGCTTCATCACGCGGGCGGATTTGACCACCTGTGGCAGGAACATCTTGCCGGCGCCGAACAGGTCGCCAACCACATTCATGCCAGCCATCAGCGGGCCTTCGATGACATACAGCGGACGTTCGGCAGACTGGCGCGCCTCTTCCGTATCGGCTTCGATATATTCGGTAATGCCGTTGACCAGCGCATGTTCGAGGCGCTTTGCCACCGGCCATTCGCGCCAGGTCAGATCCTGCACCTTGGCTTCCTTGGAGCCGGAGTCGCGGAAACGTTCGGCGATTTCCAGCAAGCGCTCGGTCGCATCGGAGTGGCGGTTCAACACCACATCTTCGCAGGCTTCGCGCAGTTCCGGATCGATGGCATCGTAAACCGCCAGCTGACCGGCATTGACGATGCCCATATCCATACCCGCCTGAATGGCGTGGTAGAGGAAGACGGCATGCATCGCCTCGCGCACCGGCTCATTGCCGCGGAACGAGAAAGAAAGGTTCGACACGCCGCCCGAGACATGGACATGCGGCAAGGTCGCCATGATCTTGCGCGTCGCTTCAATGAAATCGACACCGTAATTATTGTGTTCTTCGATACCGGTCGCCACTGCAAAGATGTTCGGGTCAAAGATGATGTCTTCCGGCGCGAAACCGACCTGCTCGGTCAAGATCTTGTAGGCCCGGGTACAGATTTCGATCTTGCGCGCCTCGGTATCGGCCTGCCCGGTTTCATCGAAAGCCATGACGACAACCGCCGCACCATAAGCACGAACGAGCTTAGCGTGATGGATAAAGGCTTCCTCGCCTTCCTTCATCGAGATGGAATTGACCACCGCCTTGCCCTGAACGCATTTCAGGCCAGCCTCGATCACTTCCCATTTGGAGCTGTCAATCATGATCGGCACGCGAGCGATATCCGGCTCGGCAGCAATCAGATTGAGGAACTCGACCATTGCCTTTTCGGAATCGATCAGGCCTTCATCCATGTTGATGTCGATGATCTGGGCGCCGTTGACCACCTGATCGCGCGCGACGTCGAGCGCAGCAGCAAAATCGCCAGCCTTGATCAGCTTGCGGAAGCGTGCCGAGCCGGTCACGTTGGTGCGTTCGCCGACATTGACGAAAGGAATATCCTCTGTGAGCGTGAAGGGTTCGAGGCCCGACAAGCGCATTAGCGGCGCAACCTTTGCAGGCTTGCGCGGCGGATGTTTCGCGACAGCCTCGGCAATGGCGCGGATATGCTCCGGCGTCGAACCACAGCAGCCGCCGACCACATTGACCATACCGTCGCGGGCAAAGCCTTCGATCTGGGCAGCCATAGCTTCCGGCGTTTCGTCATACTGGCCAAACTCGTTCGGCAAACCGGCATTCGGATAGGCGCAGATGAAGGTGTCGGCAATGGTCGACAATTCGTCGAGATGCGCACGCATAGCGTTCGCGCCGAGCGCGCAATTGAGGCCGATGGTAAATGGTTTGGCGTGACGCAGCGAATGCCAGAATGCCGTTGGCGTCTGGCCGGACAGGGTGCGGCCGGAAAGATCGGTGATCGTGCCGGAAATCATCACCGGCAGGAAGATGCCCTTTTCCTCGAACACTTGTTCCGACGCGAAGACGGCAGCCTTGGCGTTGAGCGTATCGAAGATGGTTTCAATCAGGATGATGTCGGAACCGCCGTCGATCAGCCCCCGGATCTGCTCGGCATAGGCGATGCACAGATCGTCGAAGGTAACAGCGCGGTAGCCGGGATTGTTGACATCCGGCGAAAGGGAAGCGGTGCGGTTTGTCGGCCCCAGAGCGCCCGCAACGAAACGGCGGCGACCGTCCTTCTGCTCGGCGCGCAAGGCCGCGCGACGGGCCAGACGCGCACCGTCGCGGTTCAGTTCATAGACCTGCTCTTCCATGCCATAATCGGCCTGGGCAATTGTCGTGGATGAAAACGTATTGGTTTCGAGAATATCCGCGCCCGCAATGGCGTAGGCATAATGGATTTCCTCGATAGCCTTGGGCTGCGTCAGGGTCAGAAGGTCGTTATTGCCCTGAAGCTGGCAATCGCAAGCGCCGAAACGCTCGCCGCGGAAATGCTCTTCATGAAAACCAAGCCCCTGAATCTGGGTTCCCATCGCGCCGTCGAGGATCAGGATGCGCTCACGCGCTGCCTTGGTGAGAGCTGCGAGCACTTCTGAGCCATCCGGCTGCGCAGCCGTTGCACCAAAAAGACCATCGAGGGAAGAGGCCATAAAACACCGCCTATATTCAATCTGTTACCAGGCAGCAGGTCTGTTCGGACACATAAACCTGAATTGCCCTTTATACGCACATCACGAAAGTCGCTTAATGACATAAACATATCTTTATGTCAATTCTAGGCGACTAATTCCTACCCCAAAATCAGAGCATCACCCATCTGTTGCCGCAACGAAGAAATCGTGACTTCGCAGGGCCACTGCTCCGCCACAATGTCCGGCCAAAAATAACGGCAGGGACGATATGTGTTGTTTATTATTACGCGCATCTTATCCGAAAACCGTTTCACATTTTTCGGTATGCGCTGTGAGGAGAAACCGATGAAAAGGTTTGCTTATTCCCTGTTTGCCGCATGTTTGTCACTCGGCATGGGACTATCGGCTGCTGCCGGAACTGCAAATGCGGCGCCGCCGTCTTTGATGGCGACACCGTCCGCCCAGGCGCTAGCACCGAATGTTCAAAACGTTCAGTATTACGACTATCGTGGTGACCGCCGCTATTGGCGGGAGCATCGTCGACACTGGCGGCATGATCGTCCGCGTTACCGCCCATACTATCGCTATGATCGCCGTTACTGGGGGCCGCCGCCTGCTTATCGCTACCGTCCGGCGCCGGTCTATCGCGGCGGCAACCCGCATGTGCGGTGGTGCTACAACCGTTATCGTTCCTATCGAGCCTACGATAATACGTTCCAACCCAATTATGGGCCACGGCGCCAGTGCTATTCTCCATATCTCTAAAACGAAAAATCCCCGGAAAACCGGGGATTTTTTCTTAATCATACGGTTCAAAAATCAGGTGACATAAGCACCGATTGAAGCCGCAACCAGACCGATCGCAACCGCAATCATCACGCCATAAACGCGTGGCTTGTCAAACAGGACGGCAAAAGCCGCGAACCAGCTGACAACCGCAGCGCCCAGCGCGAATAAAAAGCCCGGCTTGTCGCCGTGGTACAGGTTAGCCGCCATGAGGCCGCCGATAATCAGCGCGCCAAAAACGATCATCAACCCTGTGGCATATCGCTCGTAATCGTCCATTTAAATTCCTTGGTTCCGCGCCCGCCGTGACAGGTGCCGGAAACTCTCGTCAATCCGTTTGGCCATTTAAGGGCATTGGCCGGTCGCCATCACACAATCATTATTCGTGTCGTTCTTCAACCATTTCGCTGCGCCATTTTTCGCAATTGTTACGACTTTTCACGTGAACGTTCCTATCGTTGCCCGATAACCGGCATTTGTCCCGTTCAAAACCATGTTAATATGACTTCCATGGAATCGTCAGGCGTCACCATTTTTGAAACAGAGATCGGACCGTGCGGCATTGCCTGGCGCGGCCAGAAGATTGTGGGCGTCGAGATCGGGGATGCTGACGAGAAGGAAACCCGCTATCGGCTCGGCGAGCGGTTCCCCGGCACCGAAGATATCAACGAGCCCTCCTTCGTCAGCAATGCAATCCAAAGTGTGCGCGCGCTTCTGGCAGGCGCCAATGTTGATTTTTCAGGTACACCGCTGGCGCTGGATGACCAACCCGATCTCAACCGGCAGGTCTATGAAATTATCCTTGAGCTGAAACCGGGCGAGACAACGACCTATGGTGCGATTGCCCGACGGATCGGTGACGTAAGTCTCTCGCAGGCTGTCGGTTATGCACTGGGCAAAAACCCGTTTCCAATCATTGTGCCCTGTCACCGGGTGCTCGGTGCCAATGGCAAGGTCGGCGGTTTTTCGGCAGCAGGCGGAACGGCAACAAAACTCAAGCTCCTCAATATCGAACGAGCGAGAACGTCCAGCGAGCCCGATCTTTTCGGCGGCCTGCCGCTACAGGAAAGACCACAGGCAGACTGGTAGTTATTTTTTCACATTTCCGAACGCAAAACCGCTTCGCAACTTTTGCTGGACATGCTTTAGCGCTTGTCTGTCACGACATCGGCTGAAAAGCGCAATTCGCGCATCGGACGTACCAGTCGCGTCGTCGCGTCATAGGTCAGATGCTTCTTGAAAGCGAAAAGCGCTTCCTCATCTTTGAACTCGGCATAGACCACGAGATCAATGCGGTCGCACATCGGATCGACCCTGGAATTCGGCAGAACTTCAAACAGGTCAGCATGAGGAATGGTGCCGAGTTGCTCCAATCCTTTTTTGACCGTCTCTATATCCTGACCTTCTTTGACGCTGAAGAAAACAATATGCCGGATCACGCCGCGACTCCCTGAAGTTGGTGAGGCGTGTCTAGCGCATCAAGGTTCGCAGAAAAATGGCAAATTTGAGCGATGTGCCTAACTTGCCTTGACCCGACGCCAGGCGAACCCAGCCTCTTCCGGCACAGAACCGCGTCCCGGCTGGTAATAGCCGGGCGTATCGACCAGACGATTTTCGCCAAGACGGCCCTGCGCCACCTTGTTGGTCACCTGAAGGCTGTCGAAACCGGTCCGCAGCATCAGGGCGGCCTGATCGATCAGCACGTCGCCAACGGCGCGCAACTCACCCGCAAAGCCTTCGCGGCGCAAAATCTCCGCCTTGGAATAGGAACGCCCGTCATTAAAGGCCGGAAACTGCAAGGCGATCAGCGGCACGCTGCCCAGATCATCCAGAAGCGGATCAATGGCTTCGCCCGGCGCCACCGAAATGCCGATCCGGCGATTGGAGGCGCGGCGGCGCTCCTCATCCAGTCCGAGCCAGACGGCCAGCGGAATGATGATTGCCGGGGCATCGCCCGCCGTTTCAAGATCGTCGGCAAAGACATAGTCGTCCTCGCGAAAGCCCTCGGTAAACCAGAGTTTGGTTTCGTTGATATCGCTCATTTCCGGTCACCTGCTCCCAAATTCTTCAAACTATCGGACAGACCCGACAGATGGATGCCGCATTCTGTCTTTTCCGATCCGGCCCAGCGTCCGGCTCGCTGATCCTCGCCCTCGCTCACGGGCCGTGTGCAGGGCATGCAGCCGATGGAACGATAGCCCTGCGCGATCAGCGGATGCGGCGACAGGTCGTGTTTTTCGGCATAGGCCTTGAGATCGGCTGCCTGCGAACGCGCCAGCGGATTGATACGAATGCGCGAACCGACCGATTCGAATACTGGCAGGCTTTCGCGGGTCGATGCCTGAAACTGCTTGCGGCCCGTCATCCAGGCCCGATAAGGGGTCACAGCGCGCGCCATCGGCTCGACCTTGCGGATGAAGCAGCAGCGATCCTTGTCGGTCATCGACAAAGCGCCAAACGGGTCTTCCGTCCTGACACTGTCTTCCAGCGGCAGAATATCCTGCACATCGGTCAATCCCAGCCGGTCCACCAGATCATGACGATAATCAAGTGTCGCCCGAAAATGCTTGCCCGTATCGAGAAACAGAACCGGCGTCGCCGGATCGATTTGCGAGATCATATGCAAAAGCACAGCCGATTCCGCGCCAAAGGAAGACACGACCGCGATCTGCCCCTCATAGAGTTCACGCGTGACGAGCGCGATCACATCCTGCGGGGAAGACGCACCGTGGCTTGCCTCCAAAAGGCGGGCTTCGGCGGCAGCGCTTTCTTCAGCATCAAGCTGCACGGCTTATTTCTCCATAAAGCGCGCGTTTGAACGGCTCCATGCCAACCCGGCGATAAGCGGCGAGGAAGTTTTCCTCCGGGCTTTCGCGCAAGCCCAGATAGGTATCCACGACCGTTTCGATGGCATCCACCACTTCTTCCGACGAGAAGCCGCGACCGGTGATTTCACCGATGGTCGAATGCTCGTCCGCCGATCCGCCAAGCGTGATCTGATAAAGCTCTTCGCCCTTCTTCTCGACGCCCAGAATGCCGATATGGCCGACATGGTGATGACCGCAGGCATTAATGCAGCCGGAAATCTTGATCTTGAGATCGCCGATCTCAAGTTGGCGCTGCTGGTCGCCGAAGCGCTCCGAAATGCGCTGCGCCACCGGAATGGAGCGTGCATTAGCAAGGGCGCAATAATCGAGACCGGGGCAGGCGATGATATCGGTGATGAGGCCGGCATTCGGCGTCACCAGACCGTCCGATTGCAGCAGATCGTAAACGGCTGCGAGATCGGCCTTGGCCACATGCGGCAGAACCAGATTCTGCTCGTGGCTGACGCGGATTTCATCAAAGGAATAGGTCTCGGCAATATCCGCCACCAGTTCCATCTGCTCGGCGCTCGCATCGCCCGGAATGCCACCAATAGGCTTGAGCGAAATGGTGACGACCGCATAATCCGGGTTCTTGTGCGGCGTGACATTGCGCGCCACCCAGCTTGCAAATTCCACATCGGCCTTCTGCGTGACGGCCAGCACTTCCCAGCCTTCCGGCCGTTGTGGCAGGTTCGGCATGCGGAAATAGCTTTCGATGGCGTCGATATCGCGCTGCGGCAGCTTCAATTCACCATTGCGGATTTCGTCCCACTCGGCATCGATCTCGCGGGTCAGCTCTTCAACGCCCGTTTCATGGACGAGAATCTTGATGCGCGCCTTGTATTTGTTGTCGCGACGGCCATGCAAATTGTAAACGCGCACGATGGCCGTCACATAGGTCAGCATGTCCTCGATGGGCAGGAAGTCGCGGATTTTCTTGGCCACCATCGGCGTGCGGCCCTGGCCGCCGCCAATATAGACAGCCAGCCCCAGATCGCCCGCCCCGTTCTTCTTCAACTGCAAGCCGATGTCATGCACCTGAATGGCGGCGCGGTCATGGTCCGAGCCGACGATGGCAATCTTGAACTTGCGCGGCAGATAGGAAAATTCCGGATGCAGCGACGACCACTGGCGCAAAATTTCGGCGAATGGGCGCGGATCGGCCACTTCGTCGGCGGCAGCGCCCGCGAAATGATCGGCGGTCACGTTGCGAATGCAATTGCCGGAGGTCTGGATGGCGTGCATCTCGACTTCCGCCAGCTCTTCCAGAATGCGCGGAACGTCCTTCAGGGCAGGCCAGTTGTACTGGATGTTCTGGCGCGTTGTGAAATGGCCGAAGCCGCGGTCATAGACGCGGGCAATGTGACCGAGCTTGCGTAGCTGACGGCTCGACAGCGTGCCATAGGGAATTGCCACGCGCAGCATATAGGCGTGCAGTTGCAGATAGAGACCGTTCATCAGACGCAGCGGCTTGAACTGGTCTTCCGTCAGCTCCCCGGTCAAACGGCGCTCGACCTGGTCCTTGAACTGGGCAACGCGGGCCGCAACAAAATCGCGGTCGAATTCATCGTAACGATACATAGGCTAGGTCCAAATCCACAATCAGGAGGCGCGCTTCAATTCAGACTTTTCGAGCGGAAAATCGCCGAAGGTCACGATGGTCGGGCCGGAAAGGCGGATGCGCTCGCGCAGGCGGATCGGGTAAAGCCCCTCCTCGCGCTCCTCAACATCGATCACGTTCACATCGACAACCAGATTGGCTTTCCCTGCAACCTTGCCCGCGTCTTCAAGCGCTTCAACGGCCTCCACGTGGCGAGCGACCAGCGCGCCGTCGATGGTCTCCTGCCACGAACCGTCTGCACCGAGCCACACAGCCTGCCCGTCGATCAGCCGGTTTGCAGTGAGAACTTTTACGACCATTTCCAAACTCCAAACTTTTGTTAACCGCGCATCGTGCGGATTTAGGCTGCGACGGAAACCGGCCTGAGGGCCAGCGCTTCGGCTTTGTCGATTGCGGCACCAGCGACAGCATCGCCAATGATCACCATGACCGGGCCGGAAAGTTCCTTGCGGTTTTCCAGATCCGGCAAATCCTTCAGCGTGCCGTGGAACAGGCGCTTGTCCTGTCGACTCGCATTTTCGACCACCGCCACGGCGGTATCTTCGTGCAGCCCCGCACCAATCAGGCGCGCAGCAACCGATGCCGCGACCGTGGAGCCCATATAGACGGCAATCGTTGCACCCGAGACGGCAAGCTTCACCCAGCCCGGCAGCACATCGCCCGTCATGTCATGGCCCGTGGTGAACACCAGCGACGAGGCGACACCGCGCAGCGTCAGCGGCAGTTCCATGTCGGCTGCGGCGGCAAAGGCAGAAGTGATGCCGGGCACGATTTCGAATCCGATACCGGCGGCACGCAGTGCGGCCATTTCTTCACCTGCGCGTCCGAATACCAGCGGATCGCCGGATTTCAGCCGCACAACGCGCTTGCCTTCCCGCCCCAGCGAAACCAGCAGGCGGTTGATTTCTTCCTGGCTTTTGGAATGGCAGCCCTTGCGCTTGCCGACGGCAAGGCGCTCGGCGTCACGACGGCCCATGGCAATGACGCCTTCCGGCACCAGCGCATCATGCACGATGACATCGGCTTCCATCAAAGCGCGATGGGCGCGCAGGGTCAGCAGGTCTTCGGCACCCGGACCGGCGCCGACCAGCCAGACATAGCCGGCGGCATTGTCACGTTGCTTGATCAGGTCGCTCGCAGCCTTGTAGGCTTCAACGCGATCGCCATTTTCGATGGCGCTGGCGACACGGCCCGAAAAGAACCCGCGCCAGAAGCTGCGGCGCGCCAGCCCCTTAGGCAGCGCGCGCTCGACCAGCGGACGCCAGCTTTCGGCAAAATGCGCAAGTTCGCCAAGGCGCGGCGAAAAGGCGGCATCAATCCGCGCGCGAACCATCTGTGCCAGAACGGGGGCCGTCCCTTCCGAACCAATCGCAATCGTCAGCGGCGCACGATTGACAATGGCGGGCGTCAGAAAATCGCAAAGTGCGGGACGATCAACCACATTGACCGGAATTTTTTGCGCCTTGACCACAGCGGCAATGGCGCGATCCTGCGCTTCATCGCCGGTTGCGACAAAAACCAGCTTTGCGCCATCAAGATGCTCAGGCGCGAAAGGTGCAGTCACATGCTCCGCGCCGTGGCCTGCGATGAAATCAGCCAGATGATGTTCTGTTTCTTCGGCAACGATGCGAAGTCGCGCCGAAGTCTGCGCCACGAGGCGCGCCTTGTTCAAAGCTTCCTCGCCGCCGCCAACGACGACAACCACCTCTTCCGAGACCCGGAAGAAGGCAGGAAAATCAGCCAGTAAACGCTTTTGCGATAGAGACACGGCGCCATCCTTGGAGGCATTTCCAGCGAAAGTGGATACTGGTTTCGCGTGCGGAAATGCGTCTTGTAAAAGTTGGTGCCATTATCCGTTGAGCGGCGTGATTTTATAAGAAATGGGCTTGCGCGTGAAAATGACGGCGAGCATCACTTTTCCTCAAAACAGAGGAATACGGGATTTTAATTTCCCGTAATACCGGAAATATACCCCACAATTTTTATAGGATTTACATAGACTTATCAGTAGTTGCCGCTCGTGAAGAATGCCGGAACATGTTTTGACCACCGTCGCGGCAGCAGGGCAATCAGATCGAAACGCAGCGACAGGCGGGCATGGTCGGGCTGGCGTTGTAGCCAGAGATCGGCTGCGGCTTCGATGCGGCGCATGGCCTGGCGTGACAGCGAGGTGCGCTGCTTCCAGACTGCTCCGCGCCTTGACCTCAACGATCAAAATCAGATTGCCACGCCGGGCGATCAGATCAATTTCGCCGAGCCTTGTCCGATAGCGCCGCGCGACAATCCGAAAACCTTTCAGAAGAAGCACCATGGCCGCAAAGCGTTCGGCGCTGTGTCCGCGAAAGAAAGCAGTTCGCTTTTTCTCGCGGAGGTCTGTCATCGCGGGTCCGATTTCAATTGCATGAGACGCTGATACAAAACCGATTTCTGTCCGCCGGTCATGCGCGCCGCCTCGCCTGCGGCCTTGGACGGCGGCAACTCTGCGGCAAGCGACAGCAGCAGCTTGTCGATGTCCTCTTCGCTTTGCGGAACGGCGTTGCCCGTTGGCGGCCCCACCAGCAGAACGACTTCACCGCGAATGCGATCTTCGCCGTCAAACTCGGCTGCAAGCTCGCCCAGCGGCGCAGTGCGAATGGTCTCATAGGCCTTGGTCAGTTCACGGCAGAGCGCGCCCATACGATCTGGCCCGAACACTTCAGCCATTTCCGCCAGCGTTGCCGCTGTCCGGTTTGGCGATTCATAGAACACCAGCGTTGCGTCGATACCCTTGAGGCTTTCGAGCTTCGACTGTTTTTGCCCATGCTTGGAGGGCAGAAAGCCGCAGAACATGAAGGCGTCGGTCGGCAGGCCCGAAGCGGCAAGTGCGGCCAGTACAGCGGAAGCACCCGGAATAGGCACGACACGAATGCCCGCCTCGCGCGCTTCGCCCACCAGACGGAACCCGGGATCGGAGACAAGCGGTGTTCCGGCATCGGACACCAGCGCAACACTTTTGCCCGCAGCCAGTGCCGCAATCAGCTTTTCACCGGCCTCGGCGGCGTTGTGTTCGTGATAGCTGATAGGGCGGCGCGCTATACCATAACGGTCGAGCAGAACGCGGGTTACGCGCGTATCTTCGCAAGCCAGAATATCGACAGACGCCAGCGTTTCGATACCGCGCAGCGTCATATCGCCGAGATTTCCGATGGGGGTCGAGACAATATAAAGAGCGGGCTCCAGTGGTCGAGCGCGCATCGTCGTGCCGCCAACCACATACTCCCGTCGCCCCTCGCCTGCTTCGTCCGTCATTATAAGTTCCTTATGCCGCCAAGTCGGCAACCAGCGCGTCGAGCACCAGCGCACCATCTGGCGTTGCGCGAATGATGCTGCCGCTCATCGGTTCGATCATGCCTTCCGCGATCAGTTTCGCAAGTCGCTTTTCATCAACCGCATGGCCAGAAAGCCGCTCATAACGGGCAAGATCTATGCCTTCGCGTAAACGCAAGCCCATCATCAGGAACTCGTCGCCTTCCTGCTCGCCATCGAGATATTCTTCCTCGATAATGCCGTGGCCGTTGCGTTCGACCTTATCCAGCCAGGTTTCCGGATGTTTTTCGGTCATGGTGACGGTACGAATATCATTTTCCACGAAACGCCCATGCGCGCCGGGACCAATCCCGACATATTGCCCGTAACGCCAATAGACGAGATTGTGCTGTGACTCGCGCCCCGGCACCGCGTGGTTGGAAATTTCATAGGCGGGAAGACCGTGCTCTGCCGTGACCCTTTGCGTTTCCTCATAAAGGGCTGCAGCGTGATCCGGCTCGGGCGTCGTCAGCTTGCCAGCCTTCCAGAGATTATAGAACTGCGTGCCTTCCTCGATCGTCAGTTGGTAGAGCGACAGATGATCGGCAGCGAGCCCGATGGCCTCTTTCAGTTCCTCCCGCCAGGCTTCGATTGTCTGGTTCGGGCGTGCATAGATCAGATCGAAGGACAGGCGCGGGAAAATCTCTCGCGCCAGCCGAATGGCCGCCTTGGCTTCCTCGACCGAATGCATGCGGCCAAGACGACGCAGATCAGGATCATTGAGCGCCTGAATGCCAAGCGACACACGATTGACGCCTGCAGCGCGATAGCCACGAAAGCGATCAGCCTCCACACTCGTGGGGTTCGCCTCCAGCGTTACCTCAATGTCCGGCGCCACCGACCAATGGGACGCGATTCCATCGAGAAGCGCGCCCACGGTTTCCGGCTGCATCAGCGACGGCGTGCCGCCGCCCAGGAATATGCTGGTGATCGTGCGTGGGCCGGTGCGCTCACGCAAGGTTTCCATCTCGCGAAGAAATGCTTCAGAAAAACGTGCCTGATCGACCGGCTTGTGACGAACATGGCTGTTGAAGTCACAATAAGGGCATTTGGCCAGACAGAATGGCCAATGCAGGTAAACGCCAAACGCATTTTCCCCATTTGCACGCGCGATCGGGATCGACCCGGCGGCATTTGCGCGAGCAGCATCGATTGCCTGCAAAGGGGGAAACAGCTTGTTCATTTTGCGGATGCCGGCTCCACATTAAGCGCTTTTTCGGCGAAAAGCTTGAAGGCACGAGCACGATGCGACAAGGCCGAAGCATCACCCGGCTTCCAGCCGTGCTTCTCATCGGCAGTCATTTCGCCGAAAGTCTTTTCATAGCCATCGGGGAGGAAAATCGGGTCGAAACCAAACCCCGTATTGCCACGCGGCGGCCAGACAATCGCGCCCTCGACTTCGCCACGGAAATATTCAGCCTGCCCATCGGGCCAGGCAAGGCAGATCACGGATACGAAACGCGCTTTTCGCTGCTGTGATGCGACGGCGCCCTTTTCTTGCAGCAGGTTCTCGACCTTCTGCATCGCCATGTCGAAATCGCGTGTACCGTCTTCAGTCTCGGCCCAGTTTGCCGTGTAGACTCCCGGATCGCCATCGAGCGCATCGACCATCATGCCGGAATCGTCCGAAAGCGCTGGCAGCCCCGTTGCTTCAGCCGCCGCAAGCGCCTTGATATAGGCGTTTTCCTCAAAAGTCGTACCGGTTTCATCCGGTTCTGGCAGGCCAAGAGCGGCAACCGAACTGACTTCAAAGCCGAACGGGCCGATCAGACCGTCGAACTCCTTCAGCTTGCCCGCATTGTGCGAAGCGACGATCAGCTTGCCCTGTTCCAGTTTTCTCATTTTCAGTTCCACAGTTTGGGTTCGGCAATCTCCAATGAATTGCCGGATGGATCACGGAAGTAGATCGAATGCGCACCATTCGGCCAGTCGAACTCGGCCTCGATTGCTATGCCATGTTTTGCCAGATGGTTGCGCCAGCTTTCCATCTCCTCGCGACTTGCAGCAAAACATACATGGCCGGGACCGCTTGTGCCATGGGACGGCACGGGCAAATGCTCTGGCAATGACGGCTTCAATGTCTCTTCGGCCTTGAAGAGAAGCAATATGCCGTCGCCGCACCGGAAAAATGCGTTACGCTCGCTGACTTTCCCGACTGGCTCCAGACCCATAATGCCGTGATAGAACTCTATCGCTTCCGCGACATCGCGGACATAGAGCGCCGTTTCAAGGATGCGTGCTGCGCGCATGGAAGAGGTCTCCTCGATATATGGAGCAGACCTCGTTCCTATCAGGCGACGGCCATCTTCTGCAAGGACACAAGGCGATCAATGCCGCCGCGAGCGAGCTTCATCAGGTTGGCAAACTCTTCTTCCGAGAAAGGTGCACCTTCCGCCGTTCCCTGAATTTCGACAATTCCGCCCTTGCCGGTCATCACGAAATTGCTGTCGGTCTCGGCGACAGAGTCTTCGGCATAGTCGAGATCAAGCACCGGCTCACCCTCGTAAATCCCGCAGGAAATCGCCGCAATATGATCTTTCAGAACCTTCTCGACGCGCACCATCTGGCGCGCTTCCATCCAGCGCAAGCATTCATGAAGCGCTACCCAGCCGCCGGTGATGGCTGCCGTGCGCGTACCGCCATCGGCCTGAATGACATCGCAATCCACCGTGATCTGTACTTCGCCAAGCGCCTGCATGTCCACGACAGCGCGCAAGGAGCGCCCGATCAGACGCTGGATTTCCTGCGTGCGTCCGCCCTGCTTACCGGCAGCGGCTTCGCGGCGCATACGATCACCGGTCGAACGCGGCAGCATGCCGTATTCCGCCGTGACCCAACCCTTGCCCGTATTGCGCATCCAGCCCGGCACCTTTTCCTCAAGGCTTGCGGTGCACAACACATGCGTATCGCCAAACTTGACAAGGCAGGAGCCCTCGGCATGTTTGGAGATGCCGCGTTCGAAAGAAACGGCACGCATTTCGTCAGCCGCACGCTTGGATGGACGCATAGAAAATTCCTCGATTCATTTTTCCGGTGCGGCTTTTTAGGCTTCCCGGTCGCAAATAGAAAGCCATTCCGCCCGAAAAACCGTCAGAGATGTTGAGAGGCCTGTCACTATAGCCTAAAGGCTTTGACGCTTTGACTTGCGACCTTATATTTGGCGTATGCTATTTCTAGTGTGGCGAATCCGAAATTCGCATCACTTGGGAACAGCACAGTGAACGAATTTCGGATTCAAAGCCACACTAGGGTTCGCGACCATATTATGATGAAAACGCCGGAACACCAGCTTTTGAGTTCGCTCGACCAGCGTTCGCGCGATATTTTCCGGCTGATTGTGGAAACCTATCTGAACGATGGCGATCCGCTTGGCTCGCGCAATCTCTCACGACTGCTGCCACACACGCTTTCACCTGCCACGATCCGCAATGTGATGAGCGATCTCGAGCATCTGGGTCTCATTTACGCACCGCATGTCTCAGCCGGACGCCTGCCGACCCAGATCGGGCTACGCTTCTTTGTCGACGCGTTTCTCGAAGTGGGCGATCTGCCGCCGGAGGAACGCTCCTCCATTGAGGCGCAGGTTCGTTCCGCCGGTATGAACAATTCTGTCGAAAGCGTTCTGACCGAAGCAAGTCAGGTTCTTTCAGGTCTGTCGCGCGGCGCGGGCCTCGTGCTTGCCACCAAGGCGGAAGGTGCGCTGAAACACATCGAATTCGTTCGTCTCGAACCGACACGGGCACTAGCTGTTCTTGTCATGCAGAACGGCGATGTCGAAAACCGCGTCGTCAGTCTGCCCGTCGGCATCAGCAATTCGCAGTTGGTCGAGGCATCGAACTTTCTCAACGCGCACATCCATGGCCACACGCTTTCCGAAGCCAAAGCCGAATTGAAAAAGCTGACGGAAGAAACACGGCAGGAACTCGATCAACTATCGCAGGAACTTGTTGCCCAAGGGCTGGCGGTCTGGAGCGGGGCTGGAACGGATCAACCGGCGCGGCTGATCGTTCGCGGTCGCGCCAATCTTCTGGAAAACATCCATGCGCAGGAAGATATCGAGCGCCTGCGCCATCTGTTCGATGATCTTGAGACCAAGGATGGCATGGTCCAGCTTCTCGATCTCGCCGAAGCCGGTTCGGGTGTCCGCATCTTCATTGGTTCGGAGAACAAGCTTTTCTCCCTTTCCGGCTCATCGCTGGTGGTCGCCCCCTATCGCGACAGCGAACAAAGGGTTATTGGTGCTCTAGGAGTCATTGGGCCCACACGGCTCAACTATGCGCGGATCGTTCCCATGGTGGACTACACCGCTCAGATCGTTTCCCGGCTCCTGCGGTAATTGTGAGATTTGCCGGGACAAACCAAGTCCCTGAAAATAGACCTTGATTTTACTGGCATGAAACTCGATATCCGCCCCAGAAGATATTCAAGACGGAAGTAGCATTATGGCTGACGAAAAAAACAAATCCCAGAAACCCGATCTTGAGCAGCGCGACATCAACAATCCCCGGGATCGTGAGGCGCTGAACCGAGCTGCCGACGATTTTCTGAAAGCGCGCAAGGCTGAAGCTCGTGCGGAAGTTGCCGAAGACGAAGCCGAAGCGGCAGTAGATGAAACCGCAAACCGGATCGCGATGCTCGAAGCTGACAATGGCGAGCTGAAGGATCAGCTCCTGCGTGCTGCAGCCGAGATGGAAAACCTTCGCAAGCGCACCCAGCGCGATGTACAGGATGCGCGCACCTATGCCGTGACCAACTTCGCTCGCGACATGCTGTCGGTCTCTGACAATCTCCGCCGCGCGCTCGACGCTATTCCTGCTGATGCTCTGGCGACCGATGCCAGCCTGAAGTCGCTCGCAGACGGCGTCGAAATGACCGAACGCGCCATGCTGCAGGCTCTGGAGCGTCACGGCGTCAAGAAACTTGAACCGGAAGGCGAGAAGTTCGATCCGAACTTCCATCAGGCCATGTTCGAAGTGCCTAATCCGGATTTGCCGAACAACACCGTCGTGCAGGTCGTGCAAGATGGTTACGCCATCGGCGACCGTGTTCTGCGCCCGGCCATGGTCGGTGTGTCCAAAGGCGGCCCGAAGGCGACTGCCGACAATGGCGCTTCCGAAGGCAATGGCTGATTATTTCAGCAATAACGGATGAGTATTGGAGCGGCGGCTTTGTCTGCCGCTCTTTTCATATCTGCAGTCCAGTTTGCGATAGAGCACATTTCGATCTGACTGGATCGGATCAGCGGTCTAACCTATTCTATTTTAATCATAATCTTATCGATCCTCGTTTCACTCCGGTCGGATTATGCTCTAATGTGCATATTGCTATTGGCGCGAACCGGTGAAAAATTGTCACCGGAAGTGTGGAGGAGAGCTGCAGCGTGACGATTCCTGAGTTTTTGAACTTCGCAGGCGTTTTCGTTTTCGCTGCGACCGGCGCTCTTGCAGCATCGCGACGCCAGCTCGATATCATCGGTTTTCTGTTCCTTGCCAATATCACCGGTATTGGCGGCGGAACGTTCCGCGATCTCGTCCTTGGTGCACCGGTTTTCTGGGTTGTCGAGCCGACTTATCTGCTGGCGGGTACGCTGGCGGCTATCTTTGTCTATTTCACCGCGCACATGGTCGAGTCGCGCTATCGCGTCCTGCTCTGGCTCGATGCCATTGGTATGGCCGCCTATACCGTAATAGGTGCAGCCAAGGGACTGGCGCTCGGTTTCGGACCATCCGTCGCCATTGTGACCGGCATTTCAACAGCCACTCTGGGCGGCATATTGCGCGATATGGTGGCGGGCGAGCCTTCCGTGTTAATGCGTCGCGAAATCTATGTCACGGCTTCGCTTGCCGGTGCGTGTCTCTATGTCCTGCTTGCCTGGTTGCAGGTCGAGCCAGCTATATGTGCGATTGCAGCGGCTCTGACCGCGTTTCTCATTCGCGGCGGCGCACTTTATTTCGGCTGGACATTGCCCGTCTATAAAAGCCGCCCCGGACGCACTGAAGAAGAGCTTCAGCGCGACCGGATCATCAGGCCGGAATAAATCTTAAACAAGGCCAGCCTGACCTGCAGCAGCCTGCAGGCTGAGCTGCGGACGCGGCCCCATCTGCTGGATAATAAGCCCCGCCGCCAATGAACCAAGACGGGCGCAATCTTCCAGTGAACGCTCGTTCGTATAACCGTAAAGGAAACCAGCTGCGTAGAGATCGCCTGCGCCGGTCGTATCGACCAGCGCGTCGATTTCAATGGCTGGGACAGTCAAGGTCTGGTCAGGTGTGACGACGACCGCACCTTTTTCCGAACGGGTGATGATCGAAAGCGCGCAGTCCATGCGCATGGAGGCAATCGCCGTTTCAAGCGACTTCGTCTTATAGAGCGACTTGGCCTCATCCTCATTGGCGAAAACGATATCGACAGTGCGTGAGCGCATGAGTTCCAGAAACTCTTCGCGATACCGATCGACACAAAACGGATCGGAAAGCGTCATCGCCATCTGGCGCTTCTTTTCGTGCGCGATCTTCGATGCCATGACGATGGCTTCCTTCGCGCGCGGCGGGTCCCACAGATAGCCTTCGAAATAGGTCACCTTCGCATCGGACACCTTGGAGGTTTCGACATCTTCCGGTCCGAGTTCCACGCAGGCACCGAGATAGGTGTTCATCGAGCGTTCGCCATCCGGCGTCACGAAAATCATAGAGCGAGCGGTCGGCGACCCTTTTTCCAGCGGGCGGGTGTCGAATGCAACGCCTTGCGCGCGGATATCATGCGCGAAAACACGGCCCAGGTGATCGGTCGCAACCTTGCCGAAATAGGCTGAGCGTCCACCAAGGCTCGCGACGCCGGCTGCCGTATTTCCGGCACTGCCACCCGACATTTCTGTTGCCGGACCTGCAATCCGGCCGTAGAGCAATTCAGCACGCTCTGCATCGATCAGGTTCATCGCGCCTTTGACGATTCCATTCGTTTCCAGAAAAGAGTCGTCAGTGCGCGAAAGAATATCGACAATGGCATTGCCGATGCAAAGAACGTCGAATGTGGCCATGAGCGCGAGAAGCTCCCCTTTTGATTAGTCTCCTATCCGGCAAAACAGATCGTCATCGGAAAAGTCGCTATGCACTTTTCCGCGACATGCGTCGGGCCGGATATGCGGCAGTCATGTGGGTGCCGGTTTAGCGGTTTGAAACCCCTTTGGCTACCCTGCAAGCCTCCCGCATTGTGGGTAGTACAGCTTGCGCCAAGATGAAGGCATACCTATTTCCATCTTCGTCCACAGTCGGAATTGGGTCGAAAATGATCTTAGATGCTGCATTGAAAGCTCTGAAACGCCTGACCACGCCAGAATTGCGTGCAGTTTTCTGGAAGACCCTCGGTTTGACGCTGTTGCTGCTGATCGGTCTTTGGGCGGCAGTTCGTCAAATCTTTTTTACTTTTGCCTGGCCGTGGATGGAGCAAATACTGCCCGGCATGCCGGAATGGGCGGGCTGGTTTGGTATCGTTGCCGCTATTGTCGCAGGCCTTGGTCTGGCGCTTGTTCTCGCATTGATGATCGCACCTGTCACTGCACTTGTGGCAGGTCTCTTTCTCGATGACGTCGCCGAAGTGGTCGAACGCGAAGACTATCCGAACGATCCACCCGGTACGCCTTTGCCGACCGGCCGCTCTATCGTTGTTTCGCTGAAATTCCTCGGTATCGTCATCCTCGGCAACATCGTCGCCCTGTTCATGCTGTTCATACCCGGCGTCAATCTGATCGCCTTCTTCGTCATCAATGCCTATCTGCTCGGGCGGGAATTCTTCGAGTTTGCCGCTATGCGTTATCATTCCGAAGCCGAGGCCAAGGCGCTACGGTCACTTTATAGCGTAACCGTCTTTCTGGCCGGGCTGCTGATTGCAGGCTTCATGGCTATCCCCATCGTCAATCTGCTGACACCGCTTTTCGCGGCAACGATGATGGTCCATCTGCACAAGGCTGTCTCGCAACGCGAAGCCCGGCTCACGCCTGCGGCGGCAAGGGGATAAGCGGCGCAGGAATGTCGCAGGTTTTCGCCGGATATTTGCAGATATCGGCAATCACACATTTCTCGCATTCCGGCTTGCGCGCTTTGCACACGTAACGCCCATGCAAGATCAGCCAGTGATGCGCATGAAGCATGTATTCTGTAGGGATAACCCGGACGAGAATGGCTTCCACGGCCTCTGGCGTTTTTCCCGGCGCAAGACCAATCCGATTGCCAATGCGCAGGATATGCGTGTCCACCGCCATTGTCGGCTGGCCGAAAGCCATATTCAGCACCACATTGGCCGTCTTGCGGCCAACACCCGGCAGCTTTACCAGCTCGTCCCGGTCCCCCGGCACTTCTCCGTCATGATCGCGGATCAAGGCTTCGGACAGGAGAATGACGTTCTTTGCCTTGTTCCGCCAAAGACCAATGGTGCGAATGTGGTCGCCGACTTTCTCTTCGCCCAGCGCCAGCATCTTCTGCGGCGTATCGGCAATTGTGAAGAGCCCGCGTGTCGCCTTGTTGACCCCGGCATCGGTGGCTTGTGCCGACAAGACCACCGCCACAAGAAGCGTAAAAGCATTCACATGCTCAAGCTCGCCCTTCGGCTCCGGCCGCTGAATCGAAAAACGGCGAAATATCTCATGAATTTCGTCTGCTGTATAAAGCGTACCACGTATCCGACGTTGAGGGCGGGCGGCGGGAGAAGCGTTCACAGGCGATTTGATTTTGGCCTTTTCCATTCCGCCTCTATAATAGTTTCTTGATCGACAAAACAATCAGCAGCTTGACGCAGGCCCATAAAGGCCGCCGACACAGCAGCCAGATGACCTGAATGCTATGCATCACCCAGACGGCGCAGAACCTGACCGGTTCGACAAACCCATTTTCGAAGCTCTCCTCACCCCCTATCGTTCGCTGGGACGCACGGGCTTCACCATATTGATGGGCGCTCTGATCGGCTGCTGGATGTTCGTCGGTATTCTTTTCTGGTCCATCGGCGCATGGCCGATCTTCGGATTTTTCGGTCTCGATGTACTGCTGATCTATCTGGCTTTTCGCTGGAATTACCGCGCAGCCCGTGCCCGCGAGGAAATTTCCATGTCGCGTTCCGCCCTGTATATTCGCAAATATGCAGCGTCCGGCAAGATGACTGCACATCGTTTCAATCCATTCTGGACGCGATTCAAGGTTGCCCGAAAGCCGGATATCGGAATTACCGGTATGAGCGTCGAAAGCCGTGAAGCGAGTGTCGTGATCGGAAACTTCCTCTCCCCGGATGATCGCGAAAGCTTTGCCACAGCTTTCGGCGCAGCGCTTTCAGAAGCACGACGATAGCAACACCCCCATATTGCCGGGTATCCTGCACCTCTCCTTCGTTTTAAGTTGAAACGAAGGAATCCGGATTGGCCCTTGAAGTCAGGCTTTTCACAAGCCATATCAGTTAGCGAGGAGATACGCCGTAAGGGTTCTCTTCATGACGGTCGCTTCTCATCGAGGACTGATGCAATGACAAGAATGACACCGTTTTCGAGCCCTTTGCTGCTCGGATTCGACACGATGGAAAAAACGCTGGAACGGATCGCAAAATCCGGCGACGGTTATCCGCCCTACAATATTGAACGCCTGCGCGGCGAGACGGGTTCCGAACGTCTGCGCATCACTTTGGCGGTGGCCGGTTTTGCCAGCGAAGACCTCGAAGTCATGACGGAAGACAATCAGCTTGTCATCCGCGGACGCCAGACCGACGATACCGAACGGGAATTTCTGCATCGTGGCATCGCTGCCCGACAGTTCCAGCGCGTTTTCGTCCTGGCAGACGGTATGCGGGTTCTCGGTTGCGACCTGAAAAACGGCCTTTTGGCCATCGATCTCGACCGTCCAGAACCCGAACGGCTGGTTAAACGAATCAGCATAGCGGTGAAAGACTGAGCTTGTTCAGTTTTTGTTCAGCACAGTACCGCTATATTGAGAATGTGAAGCTCTGATGCGGCATGGTCGCAAATGACATGCCGACGAAATGGAGGCTAAGACCATGAACAGACATATATTCACCGAAAATGAATTCGCCCATCTCGGCGAAGGTGAAGTTGCCTATGTGCGCAAGATCCGTTCAGATGACCTTGCCCGCAGCTTCCCTGCCCTCCCACCGATAGAGCCGGGCCTTGAACTCTGGGCGCTTTTTGGCGCCAGCGGTGAGCCAATCGTGCTCTCCGATGTCCGCGCCACCGCGCTACAAGGCGCGCAAGACCATGAACTGCGCACGGTAATGCTGCACTAAGGATAGACGCGATACCGGTCATCGTCGGTATCGCGCTTCCGTATGAAATCAGTAAGGAAGATCGTGGCGCATACAAATGCCGCAAGTCGTCTTGAGGCAAAAAAATATGCTTCTGCTCGGACTGTTTTCCCTTCCCTGCCAATTCGTTTCTGCGAGCAAACAAACAAAACCGCCGTTCAAGCCGAACGGCGGTTTTGTCTACGAGAAACTATTTGAACTCAGGCGGCGTTGGAAGCAGGCTGAGCTGTCAGGAATGAATAGAGCGCCTGCGCGTCATGTGTGCCGCGCAATTTGGCAACCGTATCGGCATCGCGCAGCATACGGGCGATGCGCGAGAGTGCCTTCAGGTGATCCGCGCCGGCATTCTCCGGCGCGAGAAGCAGAAAAACAAGATCGACGGGTTGATCGTCCAGCGCCTCGAAATCAACCGGGGTTTCCAGACGAGCGAAGATTCCGGCTATTTTGTTGATGTTCGCCAGCTTGCCGTGCGGAATGGCAACGCCATTGCCCACCCCGGTAGAACCGAGGCGCTCACGCTGGAGAATTGTTTCGAAAACTTCACGCTCAGGGAGACCGGTCAGTTCCGCAGCCTTTTCAGACAGAATCTGCAAAAGCTGTTTTTTGGAGCTGGCTTTCAGCGCCGGGATAATCGCCCCAGGCTGAATCAGATCACTAAGATCCATTCTCTCCGTTCCTTCTTCAATCAGGCCTTTGCGGCCCGGTTTTGGGAAGCGCACGCGGCCGCCTAATCGCGATCCGCTGCGTGCGCTTCAGGTTTGCCGTCAGGCGCGTGGCGCGGCCTGGCGGGTGACCATCGATGGATCGACCCAGCCGATATTGCCGTCCGCGCGACGGTAGACGATGTTAACTTCATCATTGCCGGCATTACGGAATACCAGAACCGGATTTTCGATCAGATCCAGTTCCACGACCGCCGACGCCACCGACATGGTGCGCAGGGCGACGGACGATTCCGCAACAATTGTCGGCGCGTAATCCGCCGGAAGATCCTCCTCTTCCTCCGACAGCGGTGCCATAACACGATATGCAACGTCATCATAGATCGCATCTGGCTGCGTAGCCGGGCGCGATTTCAGACGACGCTTATAGCGGCGAAGGCGGGTTTCGATCTTGTCCGCGGCCGCTTCAAAAGCCAGCTGCGGATCCTGCGCGTCGCCAGTGCTTTGCAGAGTTGCACCACTATCGAGGTGCAAGGTGCAATCCGCACTGTAACGCGAACCGGACTTGGTGACCGTAACCTGTCCGGAAAAGCCATGATCGAAATATTTGCCGACTGCTTCATTCACCCGATCAATGATCCGGGTTGTGAAAGCTTCACCGACGTCCATATGCTTTCCAGATACACGCAGAGTCATTTGGCACACCTCATTTGCGTTACACCACAGGACTCAGTCTAATCACAAGGCGAGCGAAGCGCAAAGCGAACCAGCATCAAAGATGCTTTTCGTCCTGTGCGTTTTCCAACTAAATTCATGGTGCATGCACACTTCCCAGGCGCACTTTGCGACGAGGCGTTGAAACACCTTCCGAAAAGCCGTCGAAATCGTGACTGCTCCAATCAATAGCCCCTTTACGGGATGGTTGCCGCACATTGCTCTTTTAAGTAACGCCCCAGTAGCTGGTCCGCTGCCCGGTTTTCCCGGCCCGGTTTTCCCGGAACGCCACATTGCCCTTCCTTCAAACATATGGACAACCGCAATTTCTTCCAGAAATTACAGCGATATTATCGGACGTTGTCTGCAAAACGCATTCGGCGGAAACATCCAACCCATGTCTTCATCCCCAAACCGGTTCTACTTTGAGGAGACATGCTTCAATTCTGCTTTGGCGTATTTTCGATCGTAGAAACACAAGCGCTTCTGCTGACATCTCGCCAATTCACGCTGACGATTTATCAGGAAGCCCTGGAAATGAGGGCGTCCAGATACGTGCCGCAACGCGAGCCGGGCTTCTATTGGGTGAAATGGCGCTTGTCAATTGGTCCTCCTGCCAGTTGGTCCTCTTGCAATGCTGATCTTTCCACAAATCGAGATCGAATTTTTCTGAAAGAGCAGCGCTACAGATCCAAAATTTTAGAGCATTCCTCCCTATTCGAATACGGGAATGAGGCCCTAGAGGTACAATCGGTAGTTTAAAGCGGTCCCTTCCCAGCGCAATCTGTGGAACCATTTTGGCTAGAGCGAAATGCGCTCACATTCGTTCGCGCTTCCGCTCTATGTGGTTTGTATTACCGCATTTATGCAACGTCAGGTGATTCCACCTGACTGCAAAATGCTTTAGGCAATCAGGAAGCTGACAATCTTGCCTTCTTTTCACGCCTGCGCTGAACCGATGAAGCAATATTCATCGATTCCCGATATTTTGCGACCGTTCTTCGCGCGATATCCACACCGTCCTTCTTCAGAGCATCGACGATAGCATCATCGGACAGCACGTCGTCGGGCTTTTCGGCGTCGATCATCTGCCGAATACGATGGCGCACGCTCTCCGACGAATGAGCGTCGCCGCCTTCGGAAGAAGCAATGGAGGCCGTAAAGAAATAGCGCAGTTCAAACACGCCACGCGGCGTGGCCATGAATTTATTCGCCGTCACTCGGCTGATGGTCGATTCATGCATACCGACCGCGTCGGCAACCGTGCGCAGGTTGAGCGGCTTCAAGTGGGTCACGCCGTGGCGCAGAAAGCCGTCCTGCTGCCGGACGATTTCCTGCGTTACCTTGAGAATGGTGCGCGCACGCTGGTCGAGACTGCGTACGAGCCAGTTCGCGGTCTGCATGCAATCCGAGAGAAATGCTTTTTCTTCGGCTTTGACCGAGATGCTTACCTCAGCATAATATTCATTGTTGACGATAAGACGTGGCATTGCGGCTGCGTTGAGTTCAATAGTCCAGCCACCGTCACGCGACGGTGTAACCAGCGCGTCCGGCACGATGGCATCGGCCACGGAGATTTCGAACAAAGCACCGGGCTTTGGATCGAGCATACGGATTTCGGTCAGCATATCGAGAATATCGGCCTGATCGACACCGCACAGCTTCTTGAGCGTCGCGAAATCCCGCCGTGCAAGAAGGTCGAGATTGTCGATCAACGCCTCCATGGCCGGATCGAACCGATCCTTGAGACGCAGCTGTATCGCTAGACACTCCCGCAGATCACGGGCAAAAAGGCCTGCCGGATCAAAGCCTTGCATCACTCCAAGAACACGCTCGATCTCGACGGTTTCCACGCCAAGATTCTGGGCCAGACCGACAATATCGACACGCAGATAGCCGCTCTCGTCCAGTGCATCGGCGAGCGCCGTCGCAATGAACCGGTCCGCCGCTTTGGAAAAAGTCAGCGCGATCTGTTCCGCCACGTGCTCGCTCAATGAAATCCGGCTGGCCGTAACCTGATCGATGTCGTAACTGCCACCTGAAACATATCCGTCACCGACGGACGATTTCCATTGCGCTGCAAGATCCGGACCGATCTCGTCGAAGCGACCCGGATCATCCGGAAAGATATTTTCAAGTGAACTGTCGAAGGTGGATGAGAGATTTTCGGCATTATCCGAAGCGCCTGTTTTGAACCAGTCGCCATCCGACAAGTCATCCGACGCCGCATCCTCTCCGCCGGTTTCAGCACTATCTCGTGCGGGTTCAACGCCCGAAAAATCATCATTCGCTGCCTCAATTCGATCCAACAGCGGATTTTTTTCAATTTCAATGTCGAGAAATTGTTCCAGCTCCACATGCGTCATCTGCAGCAGCTTGATCGACTGCATCAGCTGGGGGGTCATCACCAGCGATTGCGATTGACGGAAATCGAGCTTGGGCGACAGAGCCATGCGACGCGTTATTCTCCCCCGTTAAACCCTGTCAATAACCGCGGAACACATGGTCAACGCGTGAGATATCCTTGACAGCAATCTGGCCTTCAGACGGCACTCATCGACATGGGACCTGAGTCCATACAGAGGAATAAACCGTGCGCTCGCAGCCGTTTCAGGCTGAAAGCGTATTTGAATGAAAACTGGTATGAACCTTGCTTGTCAATTCAGAATGTGCGGTTTGGGGACAAAATGGGAAATAGTCGCGGTTCAGCGGCACTTTCTGTAACTTTGTGCAGAACATAACAGGCTCAAACCGATGACTGGTCAGAATGCAGGCATTTCCATAGGAGCCTGAGACGATATGAAAATGCCGAATATTAAAGTGTGAATTGGTCGCCGAGATAAAGCCGGCGCACGTCGGGATTGGCGACGATTTCGGCAGGACGACCATGTGTCAGCACCTGACCGGCGTGAATGATGTAGGCGCGATCGATAAGGCCCAGCGTTTCACGCACATTATGGTCGGTAATCAGAACGCCGATGCCGCGGCTTGTCAGATGGCGAACGAGTTGCTGGATATCCGAAACGGCAATCGGATCGACACCAGCAAAAGGCTCATCGAGCAGCATGAAGTTTGGGCGCGATGCCAGCGCACGCGCAATTTCGAGACGACGGCGTTCGCCGCCGGACAGCGAAATGGCAGGCGCCTTGCGCAGATGAGCGATGTGAAATTCTTCCAACAAGGCATCCAGCTCGGAAGCGCGTTTGGAGCGATCTTTCTCCACAACTTCCAGCACAGCCTTGATGTTGTTTTCCACCGAAAGGCCACGGAAAATGGATGCTTCCTGCGGCAGATAGCCGATGCCAAGACGGGAACGGCGATACATCGGCATAGACGTGACGTCGAAACCGTCGATCTCGATGGAACCGGCATCAGCCGGAACGAGGCCTGTCACCATATAGAAGCAAGTGGTCTTGCCTGCGCCGTTCGGCCCCAGAATACCGACAGCTTCGCCAGCACGCACACCGAACGACACGCCATTGACGACCTGCCGGCCGCGATAGCTCTTGCAGAGGCCGCGCGCCACGAGCGTCCCTTTGAGACGCGTCGACTTACCCGGCTGGCCGGGCATAGCGCCCGCGACATCGGATGGTGCGTTCACATTTTTCGATGCGTCTTGCGGCCCGTCGGCCTTCTTGTTCCAGAACAATCCCACGCCTGCTCCGGTCAGTTCTGCTTGGGCGCAGCACCGCCCTGCTGTTGATCTTTCGGGGCCATGATGATCGACACGCGACCCTTGGTCTGGCCCTTGCAGCTTTCGACATTGGCGCGGCCCGTATCGAGATGCGCCGTCAGCTTGCAACCGGTCACGACATTGTCGCCATCGGTCAGAACCACTTTCTGCCCCTGAAGAACCATAACCTGGTTTTTCGCATCATAACGCCCGGTATCACCAGTTGCGACCTGCGTCCCGGACTTGAGATAGACTTTCCCCGAAATGTCGATGTGATCGATGCTCGATGAATCGAGGCCGCCCACGCCAGCACTTGTCGGTTCCGGGGCCGGTGCTTCGCCGTCATTCTTGGCCTTATTGTAATAGACTGTCATCTGGCCTGCCTTCAGCAGGGCGTCGCCCTGCGAAACGGCAACATTACCGGTGAATATGGCAATGCCTTCCTTGTCGCGCATTTCCAGCTTGTCAGCGTCGATCTTGACGGGCGCCTTGCTGTTGGAAAGCTTCAGGCCGTTCACGGCTGCGCCTTCCTGCGCCAGTGAAACTGTCGGAGCCGCGACAATGCCGAGCGCCAGAACTGCAAATCCCATCCGCAAAGTGCGGGCCATCGTACCCTTGTTCATCTTGCCCGTCTCGCGTTCCATATAATTTCAGCTCCCCGAAGCATTCGACCATCCCTGGGTCGACATGCGGTCAGACGCAACATTAAGCACTTTGCGGCCAAATGGGAACATTCAGCATCGCAAAATGCGATCAAAAAAGCGGCTTAGAGCCTGTACCATTCCGATTGCATCAGAATCACGCTCTAACAATCTGTTTTCGAGCACATTTCGGTCCGAGGACCGGCTTCAGAATGTACTCAACCGCGTCGCACAGATATAAATCGGTCCGAACGCTTCCCCTGTCCTCAAATCAGGCGCCCTTTTCAGGGAGCCTTGTTGGGCGAAACAACGCTGCCGTCAACAGTCATTCGAACCTTGTTCTCGAAAATCAGAACCTTGCCGTTGTCCTTGACCTGCATGCTGTCGGCCAGAATATGCGTGCTGCCGCTGCGGATATCCACGGGCTTGTCAGTGGTGATCTGCCCGCTCTTGAGATTTACGTCCGCAGAGCGCAGCACCGCACGTAAACCGTCGTCTGTCGTAACAGTAAAGTCCTTATCAAGTTGCAAACGCCCATTGGCATTGTCGTAAACACCGGACGTTGCCTCGACCTTGGCCGTGCCCTTGTCACCAACCGGCAGCTCTGCGGAAATGCCTTCAAGCGAAATCGCACCGCTGTTCTTTGCATCCTGCGTCGCCTTGGAAGCAGTCATCGAATAGGGACGGTTATCCTTGGTATAACCATTCAGGTGCGGGCTCGTCATGACGAGCTTTCCGCTTTCGCCGCCATTGTTCACTTCGACCTTAACGGGCGCGTTCGGCGTCGCAAGGAACGTATACCAAGAGAATACCGCTCCTACGATGATTGCGGCGACAGGGAGAGCTGTCTTCAGAACGCGAACGCGGATCGAATGGCGCTGTGCAGCATGAAAAAGCGTCTCGGCCTTCTCCGACGCACCAAAATGCATGCCACCCGTGCCGCGACCTTGAGCGGTCGCGTTCTGCGGCGCATGGCTATCTGTGGTGTCGGCGGTCATGTGGCGTTCAATTCCTCAACGGCTTTCGTAAAACTCGATAATCAGCGCGTGTGTGTCGCGCTTTTTCATTTCAATAAGGTTTATTTGGGGTGAAATAATCGGTCGCTCAATAGCTTTATACCGCGCAAAATACCGCACCCGCCTCGCAAACAGCAAGCAGGAACGGCCTATGCCTTTGATAATTCAGCCCAATTGACACCCCACCGAATTAAGCAGGATGCTATTCAACTCTTTGATACCACAAAACTCGGTCAAATTACAGCTGTGCGTAATGCAACCGCCAAAGCTGATCTGGCAACGAACATAAGAATCTCGGGCAGCTTCATTACAATATGTATTTCAGGCACTATCTCTAACCAGACCTATTTTTCGAAGATACTTGCCGCGTGCCCTCATTCGGGGCACAAGGTGAACTGTCGAGCGCAAGCCGCGCGATTTGAACGAACGGATGGACGGGAATGGCTCAAGACGCCGAAGCAATTATCGAACGCCGGAAATTGCGCAGAAAGCTGACGATCTGGCGTGGGGCCTTCCTGCTTCTGATCGCCGCCCTGATTGCCGTCTTCGCTTCATGGTCCATGCGCGGCACCAACTTCAACCAGCCGCACATTGCCAAGGTTCGTATCGAAGGCACCATCTTCGAGAATGAGGAATTGCTGAAGCGTCTCGACAAGATCGCCAAGGATGACGCCGTCAAAGGTGTGATTCTAGTTCTCGATTCGCCCGGTGGAACGACGGTGGGCGGCGAAGCGATTTTCGAAGCCGTGCGCAAGATTGCCGAGAAAAAGCCGGTCGTCACGCAGGTAGGAACCCTTGCCGCTTCCGCCGGTTACATGATTGCCAGCGCTTCGGACCACATCGTGGCACGACAGACATCCATCGTCGGCTCGATTGGTGTCCTGTTCCAGTATCCAGATGTTTCGAAGCTTCTCGATACGATCGGTGTGAAGGTCGAAACCATCAAATCCTCACCACTCAAGGCGGAACCCAATTATTTCAGCCCGGCCAGCGAAGAAGCCAAGGGCATGATCCGCAATATGATCATGGATTCCTATGCGTGGTTCGTGGACATTGTCGAAAAACGCCGTTCGTTCACACATGAACAGGCACTGGCCCTCGCCAATGGCGCGGTTTTTACAGGGCGACAGGCACTCGATAAAAAATTGATCGACGGATTGGGCGGTGAAGAGGAAGCTGTCGCCTGGCTTGCGAGCAAGGGGCTTTCCAAAGATTTGCCGCGTCTGGAATGGAAGCCGGTCAGCAATGAAACGGGTTTCTCGCTGCGCGATCTTATCATTCATGCCGGTGCACGCCTTCTTGGCGTGCCGCAGGAAGCAGACGGCATGTTGAAGCAGATCGCCAAGGAACGCATCTTTCTTGACGGACTTCTCTCGGTTTGGCACGTTGACGGTACGCCTGAAGCGAATTGACGCCAGCCAGGTAAACTTACACAATATCCGGTAGATACCGGATGAAACAAACAGAAGAACAGGGGTTTAAAGCCGTGATCAAATCGGAACTCGTTCAGATTATCGCCAGCCGTAATCCGCATCTCTTTCAGCGCGATGTCGAAAACATCGTGGGCGCGGTATTCGACGAGATCACAAACGCCCTTGCAGAAGGCAATCGTGTTGAGCTGCGCGGCTTCGGCGCCTTTTCGGTGAAGAACCGCCCTGCCCGCAGCGGTCGCAATCCGCGCACCGGCGAAACGGTGGATGTGGAAGAAAAGTGGGTTCCCTTCTTCAAGACCGGCAAGGAACTGCGCGACCGTCTCAACGGCGCAGTCTGATAGACATCATGGCGGCAAAACGCATCATCGCCATCATCGTTCTCGTGCCGCTTGCAGTGGCTCTGATTGCGTTGTCGGTTGCCAATCGCGCATCGGTGCAGTTTACGATCGATCCGTTCAATCCGGGCAATCCCGCTCTGTCCTATAATGCGCCTCTATTCCTGTGGCTGTTCGGCGCGCTTCTTCTCGGCGTTGTCATCGGCTCACTGGTGACGTGGCTCACACAAGGCAAGCACCGCCGCAAGGAGCGCATGTACAAGCAGGAAGCTGCGCGCCTGCTTGAACGGAGCACCGCCGCCGAAAAGCGTAATATGCCGGTCGTGAACTCCTGAAACACCTGCTATTCTCAAACCCGGAGGCAAAACTTCCGGGTTTTCATGGTCGAAGCGCGATTGAACGTCGTTTTCCCCTTTCACACCGGCCCTGTTTATCTTACCTAGACCCCAATCACGATGATTGGAGTTTCGGGTGAAAGCGCCAAAGGGAAAAGGCAAAAAGCCGTCGGGCGGCAAACAGGACCGTGGCTTCGAGCGCGCAAGACATGATGCGCCGCGTTCAGAAAGCAAATTTGAAGGCCGATTTGATGGCAAGTCTGACAATAAAGGCTCGTCTTTCAAAAAGCCGCGTCCCCAATTCGCCAAGGCCGCACCCAAGCCCGTAGACGACAAGCCCGCTACTCCGCTTCGCGAAATCAAACCTTATGCCGGTGCACGCCCAGGAGAAAGACTGCCGCTCATTCTCGAAACGGAACCCTCGCCCGATTATGCGCTTCTCGACAGCGGCAACGGGTTGAAGCTCGAGCAATATGGTCCCTATCGGATCGTCCGCCCGGAAGGTCAGGCAATCTGGCTGCCAAGCCTGCCACAACGGGAATGGGATCAGGCCGACGCCGTTTTCACCGGGAATACCGACGAGGAAGGCATGGGACGCTGGGCCTTTCCGAAAGTGCCGCTCGGCGAAACATGGCCGATGCAGCACGACGGCATTTCCTTTCATGGCCGTTTCACCTCGTTCCGCCATGTCGGCGTGTTCCCAGAGCAGGCCGCGCATTGGTCCTATATGGATGGGCTTATCCGAGATGGGGTAAAGTCCGGACGCAGCGTTAAGGTGCTCAATCTTTTCGGCTATACGGGCGTCGCCTCGCTGGTAGCGGCACGTGCAGGTGCGGAAGTGACCCATGTGGATGCCTCCAAGAAGGCCATTCTCTGGGCGCGTGAAAATCAGGAAATGGCCGGGCTTTCGGACAAGCCAATCCGATGGATCTGTGAAGACGCGATGAAATTCGTTCAGCGTGAGGAACGGCGCGGCAGTTCCTATGACATCATCCTGCTTGATCCGCCTGCCTATGGGCGCGGGCCGAGCGGCGAGGTTTGGCAGTTGTTCGAGCATCTGCCCGGAATGGTCGATACATGCCGGTCCATCCTGACGCCAAAACCACTTGCCGTCATCCTGACTGCCTATTCGATCCGCGCATCCTTCTTCGCCATTCACGAACTGATGCGCGACCGTTTCACCGGCCTTGGTGGTACGGTCGAATCGGGCGAACTTATTCTGCGCGAACGTTCCGCCGATCAGTCGGGAGGACGTGCGCTTTCCACATCCATGTTCAGCCGCTGGGTAGCAAAATGAGCCGTGACGACGATTTTTCCAAAGGCGGCTCTCGTGCCGAATATTCCAAGGTAGGTCAGGTGAAGGAAGTCACCAGCCTCACCAACCCTATCGTGAAAGATCTCCGCTCGCTGGCGCTGAAAAAATTCCGCGACCAACAGGGCGTGTTTCTGGCCGAAGGGCTGAAGCTCGTCATCGACGCGCTCGAACAGGACTGGCGCATCAAGACGCTGGTCTTCGCCAAGTCCGGCAAGGGCAACAAGATGGTCGAGCAGGTTGCCGCCCGCACCTTCGCCAAGGGCGGACTGGTGCTGGAAGTGACTGAAAAGATCATGGCTGCCATTACCCGCCGCGATAATCCGCAAATGGTGGTTGGTGTTTTCGAACAGCAATATCGCCCGCTCGCAAACCTCAAGCCGAAGAACAACGATGTTTATATCGCGCTCGACCGCGTGCGCGATCCCGGCAATCTGGGCACTGTCATCCGTACCGCCGATGCGGTCGGCGCCAAGGGCATCATTTTGATCGGCGACACCACCGACCCCTATTCACTGGAAACCGTGCGCGCCACGATGGGCTCGGTCTTTTCCATGCCGCTCTATAAAGTGACGGAAGCCGACTTCCTCAACTGGCGCAAGGGCATTTCCGGCCTTGTCGTCGGCACCCATCTGAAAGGTGCGGTCGACTATCGCACCATTCCCTATGCCAACAAGCCGGTCGTACTGATGATGGGCAACGAACAGCAGGGCCTGCCGGACAGTCTGGCCGATACCTGCGACAAGCTTGCTCGCATTCCGCAGGCAGGCCGTGCAGATTCCCTCAATCTTGCAATTGCCACGGGCGTCATGCTCTACGAAATTCGTCGCGACGCACTCACGCTCGATGAAAGGGTTTCCGGATGAAGCGACACGCAGTCTGGTCCTCACTGTTCGTCGTTGTTCTCACCATACTGATCGATCAGGGCGTCAAACACCTGGTGGAAACACGGATGGGCTACGGCCAGCAGATCGACCTGCTACCGTTCCTTGCCTTGTTTCGTACGCACAATGAGGGCATCGCCTTTTCCATGCTGGCATGGCTGCATGATTGGGGACTGGTCGCAATCACCGCAGCAGTTATTTTGTTCGTACTTTATCTGTGGTGGACCAACGCGCCCGACCGCATCTTCGCACGCTACGGTTTTGCACTTGTCGTCGGCGGCGCCATCGGCAATCTTATCGACCGCGTGATGCACGGTTACGTGGTGGATTATATTCTGTTTCACCTGCCAACCTGGTCATTTGCAGTTTTCAACCTCGCCGACACCTTCATTACAATCGGTGCAGGTCTCATAATTCTGGAGGAATTCCTCGGCTGGCGGCGCGAACGGGCTGCCCGCTGACCCGCCGGGTTGAACAGTCCCTGCCTTTCGCATAATTTGATCTCTTAAAATTAAAAGCTTTTTGAAGAGGATAAGGTCCAGTCATCTGAATTGACACATTGGTGACATGCTTCTGTCATCGTCGCGTAGCACTGAATCTGTACTGCTTCGGCCGAACTGGACACCCTGTCCATGCAATCGGCTGAACAAGGATTGGAACTGGCTAGCTCTCGCTGAAATATCCGTGGGAAAGCCGTTCAGGAATACGTGAATAGACAAATCAGGAGCCATCATCATGACAGTACTGCTTGGAATGGACCAGCAAATCATTGATGATACGGTCATGTCAGGCTTAGAAGCACAACAGGCGCTGTTCGCGTCCAACGGCGATCCCATCGTTCTGGGACGCATCGGATCGCTGGAAGTACGGCTTGCAAATTCACGCGAGGCGGTAGAAGCCGCGCAGGAATTGCGTTTCCGCGTCTTCTTCGACGAAATGGGCGCGCGCAGGGAAAGCATCGAAGCGGTGGAGCTTCGAGACGCTGACCGTTTCGACGCTATTTGCGATCATCTGCTCGTTTACGACACCGCCCTGCCCGTGCCGGAGCATCAGCAGATTGTCGGCACCTATCGTCTGATGCGTAGCGAACAGGCGGAACAGGCGCTCGGCTTTTATTCTGCCGATGAATATGACGTGCAGCGTCTGGCCCTTTCACGCCCGAACCTCCGCCTGCTTGAACTGGGACGCTCCTGCGTGAAGGCGGAATACCGCTCCAAGCGCACTGTCGAGCTTCTTTGGCAAGGTGCCTGGGCCTATTGCCGCCGCCATTCCATCGATGTGATGTTCGGCTGTGCTTCATTCCACGGCGCTGTGCCTGCAGCACATGCGCTCGGCCTGTCGTTCCTCCATCATAACTGCCGTGCCACCGATGACTGGGACGTTCGTGCCCTGCCCAATCGCTATCAGGCCATGGACCTGATGCCGAAGGAGGCCATCAACAACAAGGTTGCGCTTTTCTCCATGCCGCCTCTGGTGAAGGGATATCTGCGTCTTGGCGCGATGATCGGAGACGGCGCAGTGATCGATGAGGCATTCGGCACAACCGATGTCTTCATCATCCTGCCGATTGAGCGCATTTCCAGCCGCTACATCACCTATTACGGCGCGGAAGCGAACCGTTTTGTTTAAGCAAAAAGGCGAAACATCTGTTTCGCCTTTTTAGTTTCACGCCCTGCCTGCCAGTTCCTTTAATTTGTAGATCAGGTCGAGCGCTTCTCGCGGAGTCAGTTCGTCTGGACTGATTGCAGAGACAGCCTTGGTCAGTTCACTATCTTTCCCCTGAACCTGCTGCTTCGGCTTTTCCTGCTGCAAGACGACAGAGAACAGCGGCAGATCATCGATCAGCTTGTCCGCCTTGCCGGAGGTTTCGCCCGCTTCCAGCTGGTGCAGCACATCGCGCGCGCGATTGACAACCGCTTCGGGCAGCCCCGCCAGACGCGCGACCTGCACGCCATAGGAACGATCGGCAGCCCCTTTCGCCACCTCATGCAGGAAGACGACATCATTGTCCCATTCCTTGACCCGCATGGTGACGTTGGAAAGCCGCTCAAGCTTTTCTGAAAGTGCGGTCATTTCATGGAAATGCGTGGCAAACAAAGCCCGGCAACGGTTCTTTTCATGCAGATATTCAACCGCTGCCCAGGCAATGGACAGTCCGTCGAAAGTGGCTGTACCGCGCCCGATCTCATCGAGGATCACCAGCGAACGCTCGCCTGCCTGATTGAGGATTGCAGCCGTTTCCACCATTTCAACCATGAAGGTAGACCGCCCGCGCGCCAGATCGTCGGAAGCACCGACGCGGCTGAAGAGCCGGTCCACGACCCCGATCTGCGCAGAACCCGCAGGCACGAAGGAGCCCATCTGTGCCATGATCGCAATCAGCGCATTCTGGCGCAGGAAGGTTGACTTACCGCCCATATTCGGGCCGGTCAGGAGCCAGATCGCGCCATTGCCGCCGTCTGCTTGCGGCGAGAGATCGCAATCATTGGCGACGAACGGATTGGCCGCCTGACGCCGGAGGGCCTGCTCGACAACCGGATGACGACCCGCAACAATGTTGAAGGACAGGCTGTCATCGACCTGCGGACGGCAATACCCCTGCTCTTCCGCCAGCACAGCAAGCGCTGCCGAGACGTCGAAAACCGCAAGCGCCGATGCAGCCGCGCGGATACTATCAGCATGGGAGACCGCTTCCGCCGTCAATTCCTCGAACACGGCAAGCTCGATTGACAATGCGCGGTCGGCAGCATTTGCGATCTTGCTTTCCAGTTCCGCCAGTTCGGTCGTGGTAAAGCGCATGGCATTGGCCATGGTCTGGCGATGGATGAAACGGCTCTTGGCTTCATCCGTATCCGTCATCGCCCCGGCATTGTTGGCCGTCACCTCGATAAAATAGCCAAGCACATTGTTATGCTTGATCTTCAGCGACTTGATACCTGTTTCTTCGATATAATTGGCCTGCAGACCGGCGATCACCCGGCGTGACTGGTCACGCAAAGCCCGCATTTCATCGAGTTCGGAATTATAGCCTCCGCGTACAAAACCACCATCGCGTTTCAGAAGCGGCAATTCATCAGCCAAGGCCCGGTCGAGATGGGCGGTAAAGATGGCGGGCATGGCACTGACGGCATCGCGGGCATGTGCCAGTTCGTCGGGCAGCAAAGCGCTTTCCAGCAGGCTCGCAATGACATGCGCAGCCTCGAAGCCTCGGGCAAGGCTGCCCAGATCACGCGGGCCACCGCGCCCGACGGCAAGGCGCGAAAGACCGCGCGGCATATCCGGCACGCCCTTCAGTTCTGCACGCATGGCTTCGCAGAGCGACTGCTCGCTCAGGAACCAGGAAACGGAATCGAGCCGTAGCGCGATTTCTTTTGGATTGGTGAGTGGTGCAGTCAGGCGCTCGGCAAGGAGTCGCGCACCGCCGCCCGTCACCGTGCGATCAACCGCCTTCAGCAAACTGCCGTCTCGATTGCCCGACATGGTGCGGGCAAGTTCAAGACTGGCGCGTGTGGCCGGGTCGATAAAAAGCGTGCCGCCCTCATGTTCGCGTTCGGGCCGCATCAAGGGTGGGCGCTCGGAAATCTGCGTCTTCTCGATATAGGCGATTGCCCCGGAAATAGCTGAAAGTTCAGGACGGCTGAACTGGCCGAAACCATCAAGCGTTGCCACATTGAAATAGCGCTGAATACGCGTCTCTGCGGCGGCACTGTCGAAGAGAGTTGCCGGTTGTGGCGTCACTGCCTTGCCGACCAGATCGAAGACAGGACGCAACTCCTCATCATGGAAGGCGCTGTCAGCCACGACCAGTTCGCGCGGGTCGACCCGCATCACATCGGCGAAAAGCCGGTCCGGTGTGGTTTCCGCCACTCGGAAAGTTCCGGTTGAAATGTCGATCCAGGCGAGCGCCAGCGCACCATCGCCGCGCGTACGCCCCATCGCCATCAGGAAATTGGCTTCGGACGGATCCAGCAGCTTTTCTTCGGTCAGCGTGCCCGGTGTGACGAGACGGATCACATCGCGCTTCACCACCGATTTGGAGCCACGCTTCTTCGCCTCTGCCGGGTCTTCCACCTGTTCGCAGACCGCGACACGATAGCCCTTGGCGATCAGCTTCTGCAGATAATCGTCGGCGGCATGGACAGGCACGCCGCACATGGGAATATCCTCGCCCAGATGCTTGCCGCGCTTGGTGAGCGTGATGCCGAGTGCCGCAGAGGCTTCCACTGCATCATCGAAGAACAGCTCGTAAAAATCGCCCATGCGATAGAAGAGCAACGAATCGACATTCGCCGCCTTGATCTCAATATATTGTTCCATCATGGGCGTCAGGCGAACGGGCGCTGCCTCGGCGGTGTTTTCTTCCGCTTCCGAGCCGTGTTCGTTAGCCGTCGTTTCCATCTAAAAACCTTCATTTATTGCTTAGCCGGAGAGGCTAAAGTTATAAAATTTCGTATTCCATCGTTTTTGGATGAATATCTATTCCTCGAAGCACTGTTTACACGATGCGTGACTGGCGCTATCGAGGTTCTCCCGCAGATGAAACCGGAGGGAACATGCCAGCCTCGACGCCGAAGGGCAACACATCAGAACGCGCACCCACAGCCAGTGAGAAGGAAGCGCTAGACTTTCACGCGCAGGGTCGCCCGGGCAAGCTGGAGATCAACCCCACCAAGCCCATGACCACGCAGCGCGATCTGTCGCTCGCCTATTCTCCGGGCGTTGCCGTGCCGGTGAAGGCAATCGCCGAAGACGCCGCCCGCGCCTATGACTATACGGCCAAGGGCAATCTGGTCGCTGTCATTTCGAACGGCACCGCCATTCTCGGGCTCGGCAATCTGGGTGCGCTCGCATCCAAGCCGGTGATGGAAGGCAAGGCTGTGCTGTTCAAGCGCTTCGCCGATGTCGATTCCATCGATCTTGAGGTCGATACGACCGATATCGATGCCTTCATCAATGCGGTGCGCTATCTCGGACCGTCGTTCGGCGGCATCAATCTGGAAGATATCAAGGCGCCCGACTGCTTTATTATCGAGCAGCGCCTGCGCGAGTTGATGGACATTCCGGTTTTCCATGACGACCAGCATGGAACGGCTATCATCGCCGCTGCCGGCCTCATCAATGCGCTGCATCTGACCGGCCGCGACATGAAGACGACGAAGCTCGTCTGCAATGGCGCAGGTTCGGCGGGTATTGCCTGTATCGAGCTTATCAAGGCGATGGGCTTTGCCTCGGAAAACGTCATCCTGTGCGACACCAAGGGCGTCGTCTATCAGGGCCGCGAAGAGGGCATGAACCAGTGGAAGTCCGCCCATGCGGTGAAGACCGACAAGCGGTCCCTCGCAGATGCCATGAGCGGCGCGGATGTCGTGTTCGGCCTTTCGGCCAAAGGCGCGTTCACCGAAGACATGGTCCGTTCCATGGCGCCGAACCCGATCATCTTCGCGATGGCCAATCCTGACCCGGAAGTAACGCCCGAAGAAGTGGCGCGCATCCGCGACGACGCCATCGTTGCCACCGGTCGTTCGGATTATCCGAACCAGGTCAACAATGTCCTTGGCTTTCCTTATATCTTCCGTGGCGCACTCGACGTACGTGCAACCACCATCAACGATGCGATGAAAATCGCAGCCGTCAACGCGTTGGCCGAACTTGCCCGCGAGGATGTGCCGGACGATGTGGTTGCCGCCTATCAGGGCAGCCGTCCGCGCTTCGGTTCAAGTTATATCATTCCGGTGCCATTCGATCCGCGTCTGCTTGCATCCGTCTCGGCTGCCGTCGCCAAGGCAGCGATGGAAACCGGCGTTGCCGGGCGTGCCATTGCCGACATCGAAGGCTACAAGCGCGAACTGTCAGCACGTCGCGATCCGATCGCCTCGACGCTGCGCGGCATCTATGAGCGCGTGCGTCGTCAGCCGAAGCGCATCGTCTTTGCCGAAGGTGAAGAAGAACAGGTGATGCGTGCCGCCGTTTCCTACGTCAATCAGGGCCTCGGCACCGCTATTCTGGTTGGCCGCGAGGAACGGGTGAGGGATACGGCCAAAGCTGCCGGTCTCGATCTCGACCGTCCCGGCATCGAAATCATCAATGCGCGCCTTTCGAGCCGCAATGCGGCCTATGCCGACTATCTCTACGAGAAACTGCAGCGCAAGGGCTATCTGACACGCGATTGCCACCGCCTCATCAATAATGACCGCAATCATTTTGCGGCCTGTATGGTGGCGCTCGGCGATGCCGACGGGATGGTAACGGGCGTGACCCGCAATTACGCGACAGGTCTCGACGATGTGCGTCGCGTGATCGATTCCAAGCCCGGCCACCGCATGGTTGGCGTCTCCATCGCACTTTGCCGTGGACGCACGGTGTTCATCGCCGATACCGCCGTTCATGAAATGCCGACCGCAGCGGAGCTTGCCGATATTGCGGTTGAAGCTGCAGGCATGGCGCGCCGCATGGGTTATGTACCACGTGTCGCACTGACCGCCTTCTCGACCTTCGGTCATATGGGCGGTGAACGCTCCGCGCGCATTCAGGAAGCCGTCCGCATTCTGGCAACGCGTCATGTCGATTTCGAATTCGACGGCGAAATGAGTGCCGATGTGGCGCTGAACCCGAAGCTGATGGAACAATATCCGTTCATCCGCCTGTCGGGCCCGGCCAATGTGATCGTCACGCCGGACAATCATTCGGCCTCGATTGCCGCCGACATGCTGCAGGAACTGGGTGGCGCAACGATTATCGGCCCGTTGCTCGTCGGTCTCGACAAGCCAGCGCAGATCGTCACCATCGGAGCAAAGGATTCCGACATCGTCAATATGGCGGCAATTACCGCCTATAACGCGACGAACTGAAAGATCAGCGAAGAGTAATACAAAGGCCGGGTTTTCCCGGCCTTTGCTTTTGGATATTCACCATCCATAAAAGCGGCTATAGGATAGCCATCGTCCACTATCCTTTTCTCCGCAAACCGGATCTACATGCCGCATGAGCGCACACGACCTTAAGCTGGAAGAGATCGTCAATCCCGAGACGCTACGCCGCAAGCTCAACGAACTGGCGGATTCCACGGACGAAAACTACACCAGTCCTACCGTGCGAAAAGTGGTGCTTCAGGCTCTGAAGGACGCTTTGGTGCGCGGTCGCGCCAATGCCGAAGGCATGCTGATGAAGGATGGTGGCGGCACGCTCTGCGCCAAACGCCTGTCCTTTCTCATGGATACGCTGATCGAGGCGCTGTTCGAATTCGCCACTACCAAAGCCTATCCGATGATCAACCCGTCGAAGGCCGAGAACATGGCTATCGTCGCAGTTGGCGGTTACGGGCGTGGTGGACTGGCGCCGGGGTCAGATATCGATCTTCTGTTTCTGCTGCCCTACAAGCAGACCCCTTGGGGCGAGCAGGTTGTCGAATACATGCTCTACATGCTGTGGGACATGGGACTGAAAGTCGGCCATTCCACGCGCAACATCGATGAGTGCATCCGGCTTTCGCGCGAAGACATGACGATCCGCACGGCAATTCTCGATGCGCGGTTTCTCACCGGCAATCGCGAGCTCTTCAAAACGCTTGTTACCCGCTTCGACGAGGAAATCGTCAAGGATACCGGCCCGGAATTCATCCAGGCCAAGCTTGCCGAGCGCGACCAGCGCCACCGCAAGGCAGGCGAAACCCGCTATCTGGTTGAGCCGAACGTGAAGGAAGGCAAGGGCGGCCAGCGCGACCTGCATACGCTGTTCTGGATCACCAAATATTTTTACCGTGTCAAAACGAAAGAAGAGCTGGTCAAGCTCGGCGTTCTGTCACGAGCCGAGCTGAAGCTGTTCAACAAGGCGGAAGATTTTCTTTGGGCGGTGCGGTGCCACATGCATTTCGCGACGTTGAAGGCAGAAGAACGCCTTTCCTTCGACATCCAACCGGAAATCGCCCAACGCCTTGGCTATACGGCGCATCCCGGCCAGAACTATGTCGAACGTTTCATGAAGCATTACTTCCTCGTGGCAAAGGATGTGGGCGATCTCACCCGCATCATCAGCGCAGCGCTGGAGGAGCAGCAGGCCAAGCATGTACCGGGCTTCAACCGCATTTTCCTTACGTTCTCGCGACGCAAGCGCAAGCTTTCCGCCGACGGCGACTTCGTTTCGGAAAATCACCGCATCAACATCGCACGGCCAGACGTTTTCAAGGAAGACCCGGTCAATATCATCCGCCTCTTCCATCTGGCCGACAAACACGGGCTGGAATTTCACCCCGAAGCAATGCAGAGCCTCACGCGCTCACTGAAACTCATCAATTCCGATCTGCGTGAAAATCCCGAAGCGAACAAGCTTTTCCTCGAAATCCTGACCTCGCCGCGCAATCCCGAACTCATCCTGCGCCGTATGAACGAATCCGGCGTGCTTGGAAAATTCATTCCTGACTTCGGCAAGATCGTCGCCATGATGCAGTTCAACATGTACCACCATTATACGGTGGACGAGCATTTGTTGCGTTGCATCGCCGTGCTGTCGGAAATCGAGCATGGTGAGCTTGAAAACGAGCACCCGCTTTCAAACCACCTCATCACGACAGTCAAGCGCGACCGCAACCTGCTTTATGTGGCGCTGCTCTTGCACGACATCGCCAAGGGGCGCCCGGAAGATCATTCCGTTGCTGGTGCACGCATCGCCCGCAGGCTGGGACCACGGCTGGGTCTTACCCCTACCGAAACGGAAACCGTCGAATGGCTTGTGCGCGAACATCTGACCATGAGCATGGTCGCGCAGTCACGTGATCTCAACGATCGCAAGACCATCATCGACTTCGCCGACACCGTGCAGACCATGGAGCGGTTGAAGCTCCTCCTGATCCTGACCGTCTGCGATATCAAGGCGGTTGGTCCCGGCGTGTGGAATGGCTGGAAGGGCCAGCTTCTGCGCACGCTCTTCTACGAAACCGAACTGGTCCTGACCGGTGGCTTTTCGGAATTGTCCCGTGCCGACCGCGACCATCAGGCGCGAGAGGCGCTGGCGGACCGGCTCTCTGATTGGCCGAAGGACAAGCGCGATGCATACCTGGCGCTTCATTACACCAACTATTTCCTGACTGTCAGCCTCGAGGATCAGGTCCGGCACGCCCATTTCATTCGCGAAGCCGACCGCAACGAGCGGGCGCTGGCCACCATGGCCAAGCCGCATACTTTCGAGGCGGTTACGGAAATCACGGTACTGGCGCCTGACCATCCGCGCCTGTTGTCGATCATCACCGGTGCCTGTGCAGCGGCTGGCGCCAACATTGTCGACGCGCAGATTTTCACCACTGGCGACGGGCGCGCACTGGATACCATTCTCATCAGCCGCGAGTTCGACACTGATGACGACGAACGCCGCCGTGCCGAACGTGTCGGCAAGGTCATTGAGGATGTTTTGTCCGGTAAGGCCCATCTGCCGGACGTGCTGGCCAAGCGCACCAAGCCGAAGAGGGCCGCCAAGGCGTTCAAGGTGGAACCGCGGGTCGAGATCAACAACACGCTTTCGAACAAGTTTACCGTCATTGAAGTGGAAGGTCTGGACCGGCCCGGTTTGCTTTCAGAACTGACTGGCCTTATTTCCGACCTTTCGCTGGATATTGCATCGGCTCATATCACCACCTTCGGCGAGAAAGTGATCGACAGTTTTTATGTGACTGACCTTGTGGGCCACAAGATTTCAAACGCCACCCGTCAGGGCAATATCAGGCGCAAGCTGCTTGGTGTTCTCAGTGGCGAAAATGGCAGCAAGACAAACGGCCGCTCATCTCAGGCCGCAGCATAGGTATTTCAGTCATATGAGTTTGGTCAAAAAGTTCGCCACGGTCGCGTCCGGAACGCTGATGAGCCGCATTTTCGGCTTCACGCGCGAGATGTTCATGGCGGCAGCGCTCGGCACCGGTCCAGTAGCCGACGCCTTCAATGCCGCTTTCCGTTTCCCGAACACCTTTCGCCGGCTCTTTGCCGAAGGCGCGTTCAATTCAGCCTTCGTGCCGCTTTTTGCCAAGGAAATCGAAAAGAACGGCATGGACGGCGCGCGCCGTTTTTCCGAAGAAGTGTTCGGCGTTCTCTTCACGGTGCTTCTGTTCCTGACCATCGTGATGGAACTTTCGATGCCCTTCATCGTACGGACGATAATTGCACCGGGTTTCACCGACGATCCGGTGAAGTTCGACAATACGGTGCGCCTCGCCGTCATCATGTTTCCCTATCTCGCCTGTATGTCTCTGGCGGCGATGATGGGCGGAATGCTGAATTCGCTGCACCGCTATTTTGCGGCGGCTATCGCACCGGTGTTCCTCAATATAATCCTGATCGGGGTTCTGGCTTTCGCGTGGTGGCGTGGCTATGACGCGCTTTCGGTCGGCTATGGCCTTTCGTGGGGCGTGATGGCTGCAGGTCTGGTCCAGCTTGCCATTGTGTGGATCGCCGTGCGCAATGCAGGCATCAAGATCGGCTTCCGCCGTCCACGCCTGACCTCGAATGTCAAACGGCTTCTCGTGCTGGCACTGCCCGCAGCGATCACCGGCGGCATCACGCAGATCAACCTGCTCATCAACACCAATATCGCATCCGGCATGGAAGGCGCGGTATCGTCGCTTGTCTATGCGGACCGCATCTATCAGCTTCCGCTCGGCGTCGTCGGCATCGCCGTCGCAACCGTGCTTCTCCCGGAATTGTCACGCGCGCTGCGTGGCGGGCACATGAAAGAAGCGTCAAACCTTCAGAACCGCTCTGTTGAGTTCACCTTGCTTCTAACCTTACCGGCCGCCGCCGCTCTTCTGGTCATGTCGGAACCTATCGTCCGGCTTTTGTTCGAGCGCGGCAAATTCAGCCCGGATTCCACGCTCGTCGTTTCCAATATTCTGGCCATCTACGGCCTCGGCCTGCCCGCGTTCGTGCTGATCAAGGCGTTCATTCCCGGTTTCTTTGCCCGCGAAGACACCCGCACACCGATGATCTTCGCTGCCATTTCGGTGGCGGTGAACGTCTCGCTTGCCATCACGCTTTTCCCACATTTCGGTCCGACCGGCATCGCCACGGCTGAAATCGTTGCCGGATGGGTCAACGCTATCCTGCTGTTCGCCATGCTCGTGAAGCGCGGCCATTGGGGGCGGGATATTCCGCTGCTCACCCGTATTCCGCGTCTCCTCATCGCTGCCGCGATCATGGCATTCGGAATCCACTATGCCATCGGCCATTTTGCCTACGAGCTTTCCTCCGCAGCGCCGCTTGCTCTGCGGGCGGGAACCGTCACCGCAATCGTTGTTGCGGCAATGGTGGTCTATTTCGGTTTGGCCTTCGGTCTGGGTGGCGCCAATACGGGAATGATCCGTCGCAACATCAAGCGCGGTGCGGCAAAGAAAGCCCCTGAAAGCGAGCAATAATTCAAGCTTGAAAGGCGGCTGCGTCTCTGCGAAAAGACCAGCATTCAAAATCCCCGCTCTCCACCGGCGGGGCTAACTTTTTTAGGATAGAGCCATGAGCACGTTCAAACCGCTTGTCTTCTCCGGCGTCCAACCGACCGGAAATCTTCACCTCGGCAATTACCTTGGGGCGATCAAGCGGTGGGTCGAGGTTCAGGAAACACAGGAATGCATCTATTGCGTCGTGGACATGCACGCGCTGACCATTTCGCCCGATCCGGCTGAACTGATGCAATCGACCCGTGAAGTCACCGCGGCTTTCCTTGCTGCTGGCATCGACCCGAAGAGAAGTATCGTCTTCAACCAGAGCCGCGTCATGCAGCACGCAGAGCTGGCATGGGTATTTAACTGCATCGCGCGCATCGGCTGGATGAGCCGCATGACCCAGTTCAAGGACAAGGCAGGCAAGGACCGCGAAAACGCTTCGCTGGGCCTGTTCGCTTATCCAAGTCTGATGGCCGCCGACATCCTGCTTTATCGCGCAACCGCGGTGCCGGTGGGTGAGGACCAGAAGCAGCATCTGGAATTGACCCGCGACATTGCGCAGAAATTCAACAACGATTATTCGGATCGCATCGCTTCGCTCGGCGTGGGCGTGGACATGCAGGTGGGTGACGAGCAGGTTTCCGGCTTCTTCCCGATGACGGAACCGATGATCTCCGGCCCTGCCATGCGCATTATGTCGCTGCGCGACGGCACCAAGAAGATGTCGAAGTCCGATCCGTCCGATCTGTCGCGCATCAACCTGATCGACGACGAAGAGACCATCACGAAAAAGATTCGCAAGGCAAAGACCGACTCGGACGGCCTGCCTACCGAGCTCGACGGTCTCGCCGGTCGTCCGGAAGCCGATAATCTGGTTGGCATCTATGCAGCACTTTCCTCTCAATCGAAGGAAGATGTGCTCAACGAATTCGGCGGACGCCAGTTCTCCGAATTCAAGGCATCACTTGCCGATCTCGCGGTAGCAAAGCTTTCGCCGATCACTCATGAGATGCGCCGTCTAGTCGCTGATCCAGCGCACATTGACAGCGTTCTGCGCGACGGTGGTGAGCGGGCTGGCGTGATTGCCGAACAGACCATGCGCCATGTTCGCGACATCGTCGGCTGGCTGCAGAACTAAACTTCTCAATGATTAAGCGAGCGGCAACATTTTTGCTGCCGCTGCTCTTCACTTGAAAATCATCATCCGATCTTCAAGTACCTACCAAATGTCAGCTTGCAGACGGTCAATCCCGATGGCAAATTGCGGCCATGGTATCAAAACGACTTAGCCGGGAAGCCGGTCACCGCCGCAAGTTTCTTGCCGTCATCGATGAGACGCCCGAATGCGGGCGCGCCGTTGCCTATGCCGCGCGCCGTGCAAAAAATACGGGCGGCTCTCTCATCCTGCTTTTCGTGATTGATGACTCTGATTTCCAGCAAATTCTGGGCGTCGGCGAAATCATGCGTTCCGAAGCGCAGGAACGTGCTCGCGCAGCGCTGGAAAAATTCGCCGCAACTGTGCGTGCAGCCCAGGGCATCGAGCCGGAAATCAACATCCGTGAGGGCGAAACCGCCTCGGAATTGATTAGCCTCATCGAAGAAGATCAGGACATCGCCATTCTGGTTCTGGCTGCCGGTTCGGGCAAGGAAGGCCCCGGCCCTCTCGTGCAATCGCTTGCCAGCCGCTCCCAGTTCCCGATCCCGGTTACGGTCATTCCGGCAGGTATGAGCGACGATGACATTGATGCGGTGACCTAATCACCCTATATTGATGACAACTGATACACGCAGCATCGGGACAGCACTTGCGTCCATGAGTATCTGCGCTTACGAGAATCGTTCCAAAATCTGAAAGCGGGACAACTGGCATGTTCATCCAGACTGAAACCACGCCCAACCCGGCGACCCTGAAGTTTCTTCCCGGCAAGGTCGTGATGCCGGAAGGTACCGCCGATTTCCGCGACGCCTCCACCGCGGGCAACACATCGCCGCTCGCAGCTAAGCTTTTTTCGGTCCCGGGCGTGACCGGTGTTTTCTTCGGTTATGACTTCATCACCGTCACCAAGGAAGACGGCGAGTGGCAGCATCTGAAGCCCGCCATTCTTGGCACGATCATGGAACATTTCATGTCGGGCGCACCTGCAATGGCTGGCAACAGCAATGCAGACGCTGCTTCCGCTCATGGCGAAGAAGAATTTTTCGATGAAGCCGATGCCGAAACCGTCGAGATCATCAAGGAACTGATCGAGACCCGCGTTCGTCCGGCAGTTGCACAGGATGGTGGCGACATCACATTCCGCGGTTTCGAGAACGGCACCGTGTTCCTGAACATGAAGGGTGCATGCTCTGGTTGCCCGTCGTCGACTGCAACGCTAAAGCACGGCATTCAGAACCTCCTGCGTCATTTCGTGCCGGAAGTGCAGCAGGTCGAACAGATCTGATCTTACTGAGACTTGTAAAGAAAAAGGCCGCTTGAAGCGGCCTTTTTCACATCTGTCATCATCTGGACTTACTGCTTCACGATGACCTTGGCACCCTGTTCCGTGCGGTCGTAAAGATCCATGATGTCCTGATTCATGAGGCGGATGCAGCCGGAAGACATTGCTTTGCCGATGGACCACCATTCCGGCGTTCCGTGCAGACGATAGCCCGTGTCGCCACCCTTGTTGTAGAGATATAGAGCACGCGCACCGAGTGGGTTGCGCAGGCCGGGGTCCATGCCGTTGCGATATTTTGCCAGTTCCGGTTGGCGCTTGATCATGGCGGAAGGCGGCGTCCAGGTCGGCCATTCCCGCTTCATAGCGACGCGCGCCGTACCGGACCATTCAAATCCTTCACGACCAACACCAATGCCGTAACGCATGGCCTTGCCTTCCGGCATAATGAGATAGAGGAACTTTTCCCGCGTATCGACGATGATCGTGCCGGGGGCTTCGTCCGTTGGATATTTGACGATCTGGCGGCGATATTGCGCCTGGATCTTTTCGCTCGGGATGGCCGGGACGACATAGCCGGCGTCGGTGACCGAAGAATAGGAGGCAGTATAGAAAGTGCCGCCTACGGTCGAGCAGCCTGCCAATGCACCTGCCAGAAAAAGAGCCGTCGTCAGTTTAAGGACGCGAGAATTCATGCATTCCCCCAGATTGGTTCATTCCGTCAATGGGACCACGATGGGCCGGAGATAGAAGCGAATCGCTCATTCTTGTCGAAGATGCGGTAGTATTGTTAACCAGGCGTTAACCGTAAATTGAAAATTCCTTGAATAGGACATTTTTTGGCCATGTTTGCCTTGGTAGCGCGGTTTTCGTACGGCTCGTCCCAGTTTTCTGATTGTTTCGATCTGAATCCACGCACAAAATGCGCCCATGCCAATCGTGATTCCCAACCAGACCCATCCTCTTTCCGACGGCCGACAGTCGGAGAACGCCATGCTGGTGCGGCGTGGCGTGCAGCGTCTTTTTCTGGAAATGGGGCTTGCAACATTGCCTGAACTGCCGCTGGCATCCGGCAGGCGCGCCGACCTGATTGCGGTCAACCGTAAGGGTGAAATCTGGATCGTGGAGATCAAATCGTCGATCGAGGATTGGAAAGCAGATCACAAATGGCCCGAATATCGCGCTTACTGCGACCGGCTGTTCTTCGCCACCCATCCGGCGGTGCCGCGCGAAATATTTCCGCAAGAATGCGGCTTCATTCTCTCTGATGGATATGGGGCGGAAATTATGCGTGATGCGCCAGAGCATAAATTGCCCGGCGCAACGCGAAAGGCGTTGATGCTGCGCTTTGCGCGGGCGGGCGCCGCCCGCCTGACAATCGCTGAACTTGCGGGTCTCGATGTGCCCGAGACAGAAATAGATTGATTTAGCTGTCTGATTTAACGAGGCGCGCGTTTGGCCAGAATGCGCTGCAATGTACGGCGATGCATGTTGAGACGGCGTGCGGTCTCGGAGACATTGCGTTCGCACATTTCATAGACGCGCTGGATATGTTCCCAGCGAACCCGGTCGGCTGACATCGGATTCTCCGGCGGCGCAACCTTTTCGCCGGGACGGCGGGTCAATGCTGCGAAGACCTCATCCGCATCGGCAGGCTTCGACAGATAGTCGATTGCGCCCAGCTTAACAGCGTTCACAGCAGTTGCGATATTGCCGTATCCGGTGAGAACGATGGCGCGCGTATCGGCACGGCGCGAGCGAATAGCTTCTATGATGTCGAGGCCGTTTCCATCGCCGAGCCGCATATCCACGACCGCATAGGCCGGGGCGGCGGCCTTGGCGGCAGCAATGCCTTCCTCAACCGATTCCGCAGTTGTCACCTGAAAACCCCGGCTCTCCATGGCGCGGGCAAGGCGCTGCAAAAAGGGCTTGTCGTCATCAACCAGAAGGAGGGTCGGATCGTTGCCTATGGCTTCGGTGTCTTCCTGCTTCAAGTCGTCCATCGGGTGCTTCCTGCCTGTATTTTTCTTTCCTTATTGATACCCCTGCGTCAAAAAGTCAAATAGCCATTGAATTGTTGAAGCAATTTCAGCATTCGCCCATACGCAGGAATAATGCAAGCCATTGTATTTTCAGAATATTTTTAAGAATAGACACAAGGAATTGATAGCAAAATCGTGCGTAAGCCGCAGTCCTTGGCTCAGATGGCCCAATATTGCCGGGCCTCGGCGGATAGCCCGGCCAGAAAGCTGTCCAGCTCCACTTGATCGATATGCGCACGCAGCGCTTTGGCAACATCGTAAATAGCTGAATCCGGTGCGAAATTATGATCTTTGCGCAAAGACTGCACTTCACGGGTCAATGCCTGTCGGCTCAGAAATGGCGGTTTCGCTTCACCAATATCCCAGTTTGCTACAAAAACAGCACGAAGAACGGGTGGCAGTATCGTGGCAAAGCGAATCGCTTGATCGACCTCCAATCGGTGGCGGAAGGTGAGCAGCACAGCTTCCACCATCGTATAGGCTTGATTGCGTGTAGCGAGCCCTGCCTCATCCCGAGCCATATGGAGAAACTTGTCGAACTCCTCCGTCGCCCTCTGGATTTCAAGCGGAATCGTCATGCTGCATCCCTCTTCAGCCTGATGTGAATGCTGAACGCGGCCACACCACCTTCACTTCTGCGCCCTGTCCGGGATTGTTGCGATTGCGGAAGGTGATATGCGCGCCTGAGCGTTCCAGCAAAGTCTTGGCGATGAACAGACCAAGGCCGAGTCCGCCGCCGTTCCGCGTATTGTCGCGACTCGTCATATAGGGCTCGCCGATACGGTCGAGGATTTCCGGTTTGAACCCCTCGCCATCATCCTGAATGGTCACGCTCACATTACCGTCGGTCCAGCCCCAGGTCACGTTGACCGTACCACGTGCAAAATCGACGGCATTTTCCACCAGATTGCCGAGACCGTAGAGAAGGCCGGGATTGCGCCGGGTGATGGGTTCCGGTTTCGGACCTTCCGTCTTCTGCACATCAATCGTGATACCGAAGTTGCGGTGCGGCGCAATCACCTCTTCGATAAGCGAGGAGAGCGGCAGGCGGGACATATGTTCCTCGCCTTCCGAGGATAGGCTGGTCAGCCGTTGGAGAATTTCCCGGCAGCGCTGGGTCTGGGAATGGAGCAAGGCGATATCTTCGGCAAGGCCCGGATCGGTGGTGCGGGCGCGCTGCATTTCCTTTACCACTAGTGCAATCGTTGCCAGCGGTGTGCCCAATTCATGGGCGGCTGCGGCAGCCAGTCCGTCCAGCGCCGATAGATGCTGTTCACGCTGGAGAATAAGTTCGGCAGCGCTCAACGCATCGCCGAGCTGACGCGCTTCCTCGGCGATACGATAGGCGTAAACGCCAGTGAATCCGAGCGCCGAAATAATGGCGCACCAGATGCCGATGACGAACAGAAACGGCAGGTCCAGCGTTTCGCCCGGATACCAGGGTAGCGGTTCGTGCCTGATGGTAAGCACCGACGTACAGGCAACCACCAGCAAGGCGAGTACCAGCGTATGACGAGCCGAAAGCGACGTCGCCGAGATAATAACGGGCACGATCATCAAAATGATGAAAGGATTCTGCAGCCCGCCAGTGAGATAGAGAAGGCCTGCCAGTTGCAGAACGTCGAACGCCAGAACCAGGCTTGCCGCCGCCGGATTGAGCCGGTGATTGGTCGGAAAACGGAAGGCCAGATAAAGGTTGAGCCATGCTGAACAGGCGATCAGAGCAAAACAGATGCCGACTGCAAGAGGAAATTGCAGATAGAGCGCCACGAACATGACGGCGGCGGTCTGGCCGGCAATGGCCAGCCAACGCACACGTATCAACGTGGTCAGGCGCGGGCGGCGCGAAAGATTGGAAGCGCGATTCTCGAATTCTGCGTGCATGAGTCCCTCTACTCGCTCCTTATGAGACAAGGTCGGGTCTCAACGCAAGCGGAACTGCGTTATCCGGTCGCAGGTTGGAATCAGGTTCCGCGTGGCTTGGCGCGACGCGTCGCTTCCGCATTGGCCGGGTCTTCCGGCCAGACATGCTTCGGGTAGCGTCCGCGCATGTCGGCGCGCACATCCGCCCATGATCCCTTCCAGAAGCCGGGAAGATCACGGGTGATCTGGATCGGACGATGTGCTGGAGAAAGCAGCTCCAGCAAGAGCGGCACCTTGCCATTGGCGATGGCCGGATGAACCCCAAGACCGAAAAGCTCCTGTACACGAACTGCGATCACCGGCTCTTCGGCGTCATAGCGGATCGGAATATTCGATCCGGTCGGCACTTCGAAATGCGTCGGCGCAAGCTGGTCAACACTACGCTGCAGATCGAAGGGTACAAGGCTCATCAGACCGTTCTTCAACACGTGCCCCGGAATGCGGTTAAGTTGCGCTTCGCCCGTCAGGAAGGGCAGCAGCCAATCGTCCAGCCTTTCGACGAGATGGTCGCCATCCATCGAAGGCCACGGATCACCAAGACCGCGATGAAGCCAGCCAAGGCGACGGCGCAGAATATCGGTTTCCCTGCCCCATGGCAAAATATCGAGGCCATGTTCACGCGCAGCGGCAATCACGCCTTCGTCGGCGGCAGCTCCCGAAGGAGCGGCGAGCGGCTTTTCGGAGAGAGCTATCGCGCCGATGCGCACAGCTTCACGAGCCCGCAGGACGTTCTTTTCCGCGTCATAGACGACCTGTCGTCCACTTTCGATCCTGTTACCAAGGGCTGCGCGGATTTCGGTTTCCGAAACTTCCGCGGCAGAAAGAATGCGGGCACGGCCCGCTCTTCCAGACATATCTGCAACCACCAGCCATGGCGCCCTGCTGAGGCTGATAGCGGGATCGACCTCGCCGCCACGTCCATTGGCCAGAAGAAACTGTCCCATCTGCCCGCGAGCCTTGGCTATGCGGTCCGGATAAGCATCAATGAGCATACGACCTACGCTTGAGCCTGCCGCTTCGCCCTTGTTCGGAACATTTGCGGCAAGCCGCCTCGCCAGTCCTTTTGCACGCTGCGCACGATCCGAACGGTCATTGCGAAACCGTGACATGCGGGTCTCTAAATCGGTTTCATTCCCGCCAAGACCACGTTCAGTCAGCAACACAGCGAGTTCAGCCGCCTTCTGCGCCTCGCCACGTTTACCAGCTTCGGCCACCATATGTGCCAGACGTGCAGGAAGGGCCAGCGAACGCATGGCCTCGCCATCTGCAGTCAGGCGCCCTGCTTCATCCAGGGCCTCAAGCCGCATGAGTAGCGCTTTGGCTTCTTTCAAGGCTGGTATCGGCGGTTTGTCGAGCAGCGATAATGTTGCCGGATCAGTCACACCCCACGCAGCCGCATCAAGCACAAGCCCGGACAAGTCAGCTTCCAGAATTTCCGGTGGCGAGAACGCCGGAAGCGACGCCGTCTGCCCCTGATGCCAGAGGCGAATGGCAATGCCCGGCTCGGTACGACCCGCACGGCCGGCACGTTGATCGGCGCTCGCACGCGAAGTCCGCACGGTTTCAAGCCGGGTGAGGCCCGTGGCCGGTTCATATTTCGGCTGGCGTGCAAGTCCGCTGTCGATCACCACGCGCACGCCATCAATCGTGATGGAGGTTTCCGCAATCGAGGTCGCCAGAACAACCTTGCGGTGGCCTGCCGGTGCAGGCTTGATCGCCGCATCCTGATCGCGGCCATCCATTGCACCGTAAAGCGGTGCCAGAATGATATTGGCAGGCAGTAATTTTTCCAGAATGCCTGCCGTGCGTTCGATCTCGCCCTGCCCCGGCAGAAAAGCCAGAATGCTGCCGGTTTCATCCGCCAGCCCATCCCGGATAGCACGCACCATCGCGTCCTCGACCCGTTCATCCGCCTTGCGATCGCGATAGCGAATATCAACGGGAAAAGCGCGCCCTTCACTTTCGATCACCGGCGCATCGCCCAGAAGCGAGGCCACGCGTGCGCCATCAAGCGTTGCCGACATGACGAGAATTTTGAGATCGTCACGCAAGGCTGCCTGCACATCCAGCGCCAGCGCCAATCCAAAATCCGCATCGAGGCTGCGTTCATGGAACTCATCAAACAGGACTGCGGCGACACCCTTGAGGTCTGGATCGTCCAGGATCATGCGCGCAAAGACGCCCTCGGTGACGACAAGGATCTTGGTTTTCCCTGATACCTTGCTTTCAAGGCGCATCCGGTAGCCGACCGTTTCACCCGGTTCCTCGCCCAGGAGCTGCGCCATGCGGCGAGCGGCTGCACGTGCCGCCAGACGACGCGGTTCAAGCAGCACGATCGTGCCATCCTTGCGCCAGTCCGCGTTCAGCATATGAATAGGCACCAGTGTCGTCTTGCCCGCGCCCGGCGGCGCGACAAGGACTGCGCTCGCATGATGCGCCAATGCCTCATCCAGCTGAGGCAGAATTCGTGTCACAGGAAGGTCGGGCAGGCTCGTCAAAATAATTTCCGTCAGATAAGGCTTCCGCTTTCGTGCTTATCACACAGGGAACGCACATGATCCATATTCGAAAATCGAACAGGGCCGATGCGCCCGCGTTGACTGAAATCTGGCGCGCCAGCGTTCTCGCTACGCATGACTTCCTGAGCCGCGATGATTTTCTGGAAATCGAAAAGCTGGTGGCCGAGCAATATCTGCCGAACGTCGAAGTCTGGCTTATTGAAGACGCTGGCAAGCCGATCGGCTTCATGGGCATGAGCGAGCATCATATCGATAGCCTGTTCATCGCACCTGATCAGCACGGCAAAGGCATCGGCAAACAGATGATAGCGCATGCAAAAACGCTCGGCAGTCCGCTGACAGTCGATGTGAACGAGCAGAACCTGCAGGGTGTCGGCTTTTACCGGCATATGGGGTTTGTCGAAACCGGGCGTTCGGAGACAGACGACCAGGGACGCCCCTATCCACTCCTGCATCTGCGGTTGGCGACCAACAATTGACATACTCCCCTAGAGTATATAGATTTCGCTGAAATCGGGAGTTTCCATGCCGCATTCACCGGAAGACAAGAAGCGCGCCTTGACTCGCCTGCGCCGCATTCGCGGACAGGCCGAAGCGTTGGAGCGCGCGGTGGAGGCTGGCACGGAATGCGCGGCATTGTTGCAGCAGATTGCAGCACTGCGCGGTGCGGCCAACGGGTTGATGGCGGAAGTGCTGGAAAGTCACTTCCGTGAGACATTTGGGCAGGAAACCAAAGCTGACCCCGATACACAAATCGACGAAATCATGCGGATTTTACGCACCTACCTCAAATGAGTGCGTTGCTCTAAGATAGACTGAAAGGGAGAAACATCGTCATGAAATCACGCGCAGCCGTTGCGTGGGAGGCGAAAAAGCCGCTCACCATCGAAACAGTCGAGATTGGCGGTCCACGGGCTGGCGAAGTGCTGGTCGAAATCATGGCGACGGGCGTTTGCCATACAGATGCCTACACCCTTTCGGGCCTTGATTCCGAAGGCAAATTCCCGGCGATCCTTGGCCATGAAGGCGCGGGCATTGTTCGCGAAGTGGGCGCAGGCGTCACCTCCGTCAAGCCAGGTGATCATGTCATCCCGCTTTACACGCCGGAATGCCGCCAGTGCAAAACCTGCCTGTCGCAGCGCTCCAACCTCTGCACCTCGATCCGCGCCACGCAAGGCCAGGGCCTGATGCCGGACCGCACCACCCGCTTTTCCTGCGATGGCGGCGAAGTGTTCCACTATATGGGCTGCTCGACCTTCTCGAACTTCACCGTTCTGCCGGAAATCGCTGTCGCCAAAGTCCGCGAAGACGCGCCTTTCGACAAGATCTGCTACATTGGCTGCGGCGTGACGACCGGTATCGGTGCCGTGATCTACACGGCAAAGGTTCGCCCGGGTTCCAATGTTGTTGTGTTCGGTCTTGGCGGCATTGGCCTCAATGTCATTCAGGGTGCACGCATGGTTGGTGCCGACAAGATCATCGGCGTGGACATCAATCCATCCAAGGTCGAGATGGCCAAGAAATTTGGCATGACCGACTTCATCAACCCGCGCGAGATCGGCAATGACAAGGTGGTGCAGGCTATTCAGGACCTGACCGACGGCGGCGCGGACTATTCGTTCGACGCCACCGGCAATACCGACGTCATGCGTCAGGCGCTGGAATGCTGCCATCGCGGCTGGGGTGAATCGATCATCATCGGTGTGGCGGAAGCGGGCAAGGAAATTGCCACGCGTCCATTCCAGCTGGTCACCGGCCGCGTCTGGAAAGGCACTGCCTTCGGCGGCGCGCGCGGTCGCACCGACGTGCCAAAAATCGTTGACTGGTACATGGAAGGCAAGATCAACATCGACGATCTTATCACCCACACCATGCCGCTTGATGAAATCAACACGGCTTTCGATCTGATGCATGAAGGCAAGTCCATTCGCTCGGTGATTGTCTACTGATGAGTGAAAAGCTTCTCGTTTCCCAATGGGATGAACTCGACAATCTGGGCCCGCGCGCGCTTTATGCGATGCTGAAGCTGCGCGTGGACGTCTTCGTGGTCGAGCAGAAATGCCCTTATCCGGAGATCGACGGCAAGGATTTCGAGGCATTTCACTTGCGCATTCTCGATGGCGAGGAACTTGCAGCGAGCCTGCGAGTTCTGCCACCTGAACAGGCTGGCAAACCGGTGAAAATCGGGCGCGTTGTCGTGGCACCGGATTATCGCGGCTACAAGCTCGGCCAGCGCCTGATGAAAGAGTCGGTAGAATTTGCACATGAACGATTCCCGAACATCGCGATCGAACTTGGCGGACAAAGCCATTTGCGGAAATTCTACGGGTCGTTCGGCTTTGTCGCGATTTCGGAAGAGTATCTCGAAGATGGTATACCGCATGTCGATATGCGGTTAAATCCAAAGGAAGTAGCAGCCTGATGTTTCTGCTGCGCCGCCATATGTCGTTCTATCTTGGCGCTCTTGGTGGCGTAGCAACATTCATCATTGCCTGGCTTTTCAAAAGCCCTCTTGCCCCGGTCATCGGTGCAAACTGCTTCTTCGTGCTCTATCTGGGGCTGGCGGCATCTGCCCTGCCAAAGCTCACGGCCAGCTTTTTGAAAAAGCACGCCGCAAGTGCTGACGAACCTGTCTGGATCATCTTTCTGGTGACTTTCGCGACCGTTCTCGTCGCAATCGTCTCGCTGTTCATTCTCATCAACGGCGAGAAAAAGGCCGATACATTCTCACTTGTGATGACACTCGCTTCCGTGCCTCTCGGCTGGTTCACCATTCATATGATGACGGCGATCCATTATGCGCACGTATACTGGCAGCCAGGTGAGCCTGCGGGCGGCGATACCAGCCATGCCAGCCATTATCGTGGCGGCTTTGAATTCCCCGGCACACAAGAACCATCCGGCTGGGATTTTGCCTATTTCGCCTATGTCATCGGCATGACGGCGCAAACCTCCGATACGAGCGTGACGACGCCTGCCATGCGCAAGGTAACGCTGCTGCATAGCATCGTCTCCTTCTTCTTCAATACCGTGCTGGTCGCCGCTTCTGTCAATGTTGCGGTGGCGCTCGGAAGCTGAACAAAACTGGAAATTTTCTATGGAAACGATTTCGACTGCAAAGTGCTTTGATGGAACGCAAGGCGTCTATCGCCACAAAAGCGAGACGAACCGGTGCGACATGACCTTTGCCGTCTTCCTGCCGCCGCAGGCAAAAGACGGTCCGATGCCTGTACTCTGGTATCTTTCCGGCCTCACCTGCACGCATCAGAATGTCATGGACAAAGGCGAATATCGGCAAATGGCCGCAGAGTTGGGAATTGCCGTCATTTTCCCAGATACAAGCCCGCGCGGCGATGACATTCCGGATGAACCCGATAACTGGCAATTCGGCAAGGGTGCCGGTTTTTATGTTGATGCCACACAGGAACCTTTCGCCAAAAACTACCAGATGTACAGCTACATTACGCAAGAGCTGACCAATCTGGTGGCACGCGAATTTCCACTCGATATGTCGCGGCAAGCAATCACTGGCCATTCCATGGGCGGACATGGCGCTTTGACAATTGCGCTTAAGAACCCGGATCGCTTCAAGTCAGCATCCGCCTTTGCACCCATCGTCCAGCCTTCGACGGCAGGCTGGTCCAGACCGGCACTGGAGAAATATCTCGGACCAGAAGAACGGGCTTGGCGCGCCTATGACGCCACGCTGCTCATCGAAGACGGCTATCGGTTCCCGGAATTTCTGGTCGATCAGGGTACCGCAGACGGTTTTCTTGATGATGGCTTGCGTCCATGGCTTCTGGAAGAGGCTTGCAAGAAGGCTGGCATTCCTCTCACGCTCAATATGCGTGAAGGCTATGACCATTCATATTTCTTCATCTCAACCTTCATGGACGATCATCTGAAATGGCACGCTGAACGCCTTAAGAGCTAATCAGCGCTTCATCACTTTCATCGGTAGACCACCTTGCGGCTGAGTAGTGAGCTTCTGCACGGGCCATGGCTTCGTCGTTTCCAGCACCTCGAAACGACGACCGTCGAGCAGGATGGCGAGTGCAATCACAGCCTCCTGCAAGGCAAAGCTTGCGCCGATACAGACGCGCGGGCCTGCCCCAAAAGGCAAATATTGGAAACGGTCGAGCTTGTCGCGGTTTTCGGGCCAGAAGCGGTCAGGCATGAAAGCGTCCGGCTGGTCCCAGTAGAGCCTATGACGATGAATGACCCATGGCATAACCAGTACGGTCGCGCCCTTCGGGATTTGCAAGTCATCGTATGTATCGTCGGTTGCCGCCTCGCGATTGATCGACGGCGCTGGCGGATATAGTCGCATAGCTTCCTCGAAGGCCGCACGTGTGAAAGGCAGCGATGCCAGCCATTCCTGCGGCGGCAGATCACGTCCGCCTTTTGCAAAAAATCCGTCGATTTCCAATTCGATGCGCTCGCGTTCACGCGGTGCCTTCGCGAGCAGATAAAGCGTCCAGCCAAGCGCACGGGCGGTCGTCTCGTGACCGGCACCAATGAAGGTGATGATGTTGTCCTCGATTTCGGAGCGGCTCAGGCCGTCCGGTCCTTCGGCCCGCAACAGCAGGGTGAGGAAGTCGCTCGGCACGTCTTCGCCCTTGTCCATGCGCGTTTTACGCAGCGCGATCGTGTTTGAGACCAGCTCGCGGAAGAAACCAAGCGATTGCTGTCCGCGCAACCGCGTGAGGCGCGGCAGCCAGTCGGGCAGCCCCAGAAGGTCGAACGGATCGACCCGCCCCATGGTCTCGAACAGCTTGTCGATCTGGTGGGCGAAGTCGTTTGGATCGCCTGCGATCTCGCCGGAAAACAGCGTCTCCGCCAGAATATCATAGGTCAGGAGCGTCATGTCATGGGCGACATCGGTAATCGTACCGGGGGTCTTGTATCGCTCAACGAACTGCAGCGACCGGTCGCGCATGGCCTCGGCAAAACCACCGATATGACGCGGCGTGAAAACCGGCGCCATGGCTTTTCGCGACCGCTTCCACACCTGGCCTTCAGCCGTCAGCAGGCCGTCGCGCAACAAGGGGCGTAGCACGCGCTGACGAATGGCGGACATGGGATAATTGGCTGCATTGTCGACCAGCACATGGCGGATCAGCCCCGGATCATTGGCGATGATGGTTTTCATGCCGAACCAACTGACGGAAATCCACCGCTCGTTATAGGAAGGCTCCCCCCAAAGCTCGAGCGGGTTCTTGTAGACGACCCGCATCATCTCGAAACGCCCCACCGGCTTTTCGCGCGGGCGCGGTGCGGGCGGCACAAATGGAACCGGTCTTTCGCTCATGACGTTCGCAATTTCCATCAAGCGTTCCTTTCGTCATAAAACAGGTCGAGAACGCCCCCGTCAAACCCGATATAAGCGTCAATTGTGGCGGTTCCAGAAGCCAAGCGGCACCGGTACTGTTCTCATATGAACCAACTGCCGGAATCCCCGGCAAATTTACCGCCAAAATTTGGAAAAAAAGCCTTTAGCACCTATATTAAAGCCATGTTTGTCGCGTGATTCGACATATCTTTGAAGCTGCATTCGCAGCGCGTTTTTCGAAAGATTTTCATGAGCGAGATGCCCGAGATGAATTCCGAAGCCCCCGCCGAGTATGGCGCGGATTCCATTCGTGTTCTGAAAGGCCTGGATGCTGTTCGCAAGCGTCCCGGCATGTATATCGGTGACACGGATGACGGCTCCGGCCTGCATCATATGGTCTACGAGGTCGTGGACAATGCGATCGACGAAGCGCTGGCAGGACATGCCACGCTTGTCACTGTCGCCCTCAACCCGGACGGCTCCTGCACCGTGACCGATAATGGTCGTGGCATTCCGACCGACATCCATAAGGAAGAAGGCGTTTCAGCGGCCGAGGTCATCATGACCCAGCTTCACGCCGGTGGTAAGTTCGACCAGAATTCCTACAAAGTTTCCGGCGGTCTGCACGGAGTTGGCGTTTCGGTTGTGAACGCGCTGTCGATCTGGCTGAAGCTGAAGATCCGTCGTGCCGGCAAGATTCATGAGATGAGCTTTACCCATGGCGTGGCCGATGCCCCGCTCGTGGTAACCGGTGATGCCGGTGCGGAGACGGGTACGGAAGTCAGCTTCCTGCCCTCGCCTGATACTTTCAGCATGGTCGAATTCGATTTCGATACGCTGGAGCGCCGCCTGCGCGAACTCGCCTTCCTCAATTCCGGTGTGCGCATCAAGCTCACCGACCGCCGTCATGCGGATGTGGTTGAGCATGAGTTGCACTATGATGGCGGGCTTGTGGAATTCGTGAAATATATCGACCAGAGCAAGAAATCGCTTCTGGAAGAGCCGATTTATATCCGCAGTGAAAAAGACGGCATGACGGTTGAAGTCGCCATGTGGTGGAACGATTCCTACCACGAGAAGGTGCTGTGCTTCACCAACAACATCCCGCAGCGCGATGGCGGCACGCATCTGGCCGGTTTCCGCGGCGCGCTGACCCGTCAGGTGACGGGCTATGCCGATGCTTCGGGCATGACCAAAAAGGAAAAGGTGACGCTGACCGGCGATGACTGCCGCGAAGGCCTGACCGCCGTTCTTTCGGTCAAGGTTCCTGATCCGAAGTTCTCGTCGCAGACCAAGGACAAGCTGGTTTCCTCGGAAGTTCGCCCCGTTGTGGAAAGCCTCGTCAACGAAGCGCTTTCGACGTGGCTGGAAGAACATCCGGCTGGTGGCAAGGTCGTGGTTGAAAAGGTCATTCAGGCAGCCGCTGCACGTGAAGCTGCCCGCAAGGCGCGCGACATCACCCGCAAGAGCAATCTGAGCGTGACGTCCCTGCCCGGCAAGCTTGCCGACTGTCAGGAGCGCGATCCGGCCAAGTCTGAAATCTTTATCGTCGAGGGTGACTCGGCAGGTGGCTCTGCAAAGAGCGGTCGTTCGCGCCAAAACCAGGCCATCCTGCCGCTGCGCGGAAAGATCCTCAATGTGGAACGCGTCCGCTTCGACCGCATGATCTCGTCCGATCAGGTTGGCACGCTGATTACTGCGCTCGGTACATCAATCGGCAAGGATGAAACGCACGGTTTCAACCCGGACAAGCTGCGCTATCACAAGATCATCATCATGACCGATGCTGACGTCGACGGCGCGCATATTCGTACATTGCTGCTAACCTTCTTCTTCCGGCAGATGCCGGAACTGATCGAGCGCGGCCATATCTATATCGCCCAGCCGCCGCTCTATAAGGTCTCGCGCGGCAAGTCCTCGCAATACATCAAGAACGAGGCCGCCTTCGAAGACTTCCTCATCGAGACAGGTCTTGAAGAAGCCAAGCTGGAAATGGCAAGCGGCGAAGTTCGCGCCGGGCCTGACTTGCGTTCGGTGGTGGAAGATGCTCGCACTATGCGTCAGCTTCTGGCGGGTCTTCACACGCGCTATGACCGTCGCGTGGTGGAGCAGGCTGCCATCGCAGGGCTCCTGCATCCGGATGCATCAAGGGACAATGCAACCGCACAGCGTTCCGCCGATACTGTTGCAAAGCGTCTCGACATGATCTCGGAAGAAACCGAACGTGGTTGGGAAGCACATGTAACGGAAGATGGCGGCTACCGCTTCGAGCGCATGGTGCGCGGCGTGAAGGACATTGCCATTCTCGACATGGCATTGCTCGGTTCTGCCGATGCCCGTCAGATCGATCGCGTGGCTTCGCGTTTGTCAGAGGTCTTTGCCGAGCCGCCTGTGCTGCGCCGCAAGGACAAGGTAGAGACACTTTCCGGCCCGATGGGCCTGCTCGACGCAATCTTTGCGACGGGCCGCAAGGGCCTGACCCTGCAGCGCTACAAAGGCTTGGGCGAAATGAACGCCGAACAGCTTTGGGAAACCACACTCGATCCGAACGTGCGTTCGCTGCTGCAGGTCAAGGTGACAGATGCGACCGATGCCGATTCACTCTTTTCGCGCCTGATGGGCGACGACGTGGAACCGCGGCGCGAGTTCATTCAGGAAAACGCGCTGAGCGTTGCCAATCTGGACGTTTAAAAAACACAAACCCCGAAGAGCCGGAAAGCTTCTCGGGGTTTTATAATACCCAAAGAAAAGCCCGCTATTTAGCGGGCTTTTCTTTTATCGTGTTATTTACTCGCCGCGACGCTTCTTGCTGTAACCGCCGCCTTCAGGCTTTTTACCGCCCTTTTTGAAGCCATCTTTCTTGAAGTCGTCTCCACGGGAGAAATCACGTGGCTTGTCCCACTTGTCGCCTTTATAGCCGTCGCTCTTGTAGCCATCCCGGAAGCCGCCTTCCTTGAACTTGTCGCCGCGTGGTTTGAAACCACCCTTGCCTTCGCGCGGAGCAGCGTCACCGCCTGCACCTGCAACGGCAGTGCGGATCACAAGACCCTTTTCGCCGGTACCACGTTCTTCGACCGAACGGCGGAACTCATCGGCCTTCGAAGCCGTGATTTCGAAGCGGGTTTCATTGTCAAAAATCTTGATCGAACCGACATCGCGCTTGGAAACATCGCCCGCCTTGCAGATGAGCGGCAGCAGCCACTTCGGATCGGCGCGATGCTTGCGACCGGCAGAAACCGAGAACCAAACACCGTCAAAATGTGCATTGCGGTCGAAACGTTCGCCCGGCTCACGACGCTCGCCGCGTTCGAAGCGGTCGCCACGATCAGAACGTTCGCCTTTTTCAAAACGATCTCTGGGCTTCTTGCCACCAACCGGATGCACCGGTGCATCGGAAACTTCTTCCGCTGCCGGATAGGAAGCCACTTCGCGGTTGAGGAAAGCGGCGGCAATCTGTTCCGGCGTATAACGCTCGGTCAGCGCCTTCAGGAGATCCTGATATTCTTCTTCAACCGGCTGGTTGAAGACTTCCGCATTCAAAATACGCTCATTGGTCTTGGCCTGAACAGCAGCGATGCTTGGTGCCGGAACCGTCTGCGCATCGAGCTTCGCCATATGCAGAAGGCGCTCTGCAGTGCGGCGACGCGAGAACGGCACAACCAGCACACAGGTGCCCTTGCGACCGGCACGACCCGTACGCCCCGAACGATGCAGCATCGTCTCGGGATTGTTCGGAAGATCGGCATGAATGACAAGGTCGAGATTGGGCAGATCGATGCCGCGCGCAGCAACGTCGGTTGCCACGCAGACGCGGGCACGACCGTCGCGCATTGCCTGCAATGCATTGTTGCGTTCGGCCTGGCTCAATTCGCCCGACAGCGCAACCACGGCAAAGCCGCGATTGGAAAGCCGGCTTGCCATGTGCTTCACCGCTTCGCGGGTCGAGCAGAAAATGATCGAGTTCTGGGAATCGTAATAGAGCAGCGTATTGATGATCGCGTGGTCGCGCTCATGCGGCGGCACCGGCATGGCGACATAGTCGATATCGGCGTGCTGGCTGGTTTCGCTCTGGACGGTGAGGCGAAGTGCATCGTTCTGGAAGCGCTTGGCAAGCTGGGCAATCTGCTTCGGCACGGTTGCCGAGAACATCAGCGTGCGGCGGTCTTCCGGTGCTTCGCCGAGGATGAATTCGAGATCTTCGCGAAAGCCCATGTCGAGCATTTCGTCGGCTTCATCGAGAACGACAGCACGCAGCTCCGACATGTCGAGAGCGTCACGGGTAATGTGATCGCGTAGACGTCCTGGCGTACCGACAACGATATGAGCGCCACGTTCCAGCGCGCGACGCTCGGTGCGGATATCCATACCGCCAACGCAGGATGCGATGCGCGCGCCGGTATCGGCATAAAGCCATTCCAGCTCGCGGCGAACCTGAAGTGCCAGTTCGCGCGTCGGCGCGATGATCATGGCAAGCGGCGCACCGGCATCGCTGAAACGCAGCTCGTCTTCGAGGATGGTGTTGGCCATTGCGAGGCCGAAAGCGACCGTCTTGCCTGATCCGGTCTGTGCGGAAACGAGAAGATCGGCATCAAGCGTTTCAGGCGCCAGAACGGCGTTTTGAACGGCGGTGAGTGTATTATAACCGCGAGCGGCTAATGCTCCGGACAGAGCCGGAGCGATGGTTTCGGGCAAAGACATGAACCACTTTCACGAAAAAAGCTTCTCAAGCCGTATACCCATTGGTCGTGAACCCACTTGTCCACGACTCCCCTGACGACCACCGAAGCAACAGAATTGATGCTTCCCTATAGGGTTGGACCGCTCAGGTCAACCGGCCAAACCTCAGAGCGCAATTCGATCCGATTGAATCGTACCGCCGCTCTGGTCTTTTTGACGCGCATTTGGCCCGAAAACCGTTTCACACTTTTCGGAATGCGCTCTAATGCGCCTCATCCCAGTTATGCGCTGCGCGCGCATCGACATGCAGCGGTACAGCAAGCGAGACGGCAGGCATCGCCGCATTTTCCATAATGTGACGAACGACCGGTATGGTCTTTTCGACTTCATTATCAGGCACTTCGAAGATCAGTTCATCGTGCACTTGCAACAACATGCGCGCGGCAAGATTTTGCTCCGCCAGCGCATCTTCCATGCGGATCATGGCGCGGCGGATAATGTCGGCGGCGGAACCCTGTATTGGCGCATTGATGGCAGCGCGCTCGTTGAAAGCGCGGACCTGCGGGTTGGATGCCCTGATATCGGGATAATGCGCACGGCGGCCGAAAATCGTTTCGACATAACCATGCTCACGCGCGAAAGCCTTGGTCGCCTCCATGTAGTCCTTGATGCCAGGGAAGCGCTCGAAATAGGTCCGAATATATTGCCCTGCTTCTTCGCGCGGAATCGACAACTGGTTTGCCAAACCGAATGCGGAAATGCCATAGATGATGCCGAAATTGATTGCCTTGGCGCGTCGACGCACTTCCGACGGCATACCTTCCACCGGCACACCGAACATTTCGGATGCCGTCATGGCGTGAATGTCTATGCCGTCGGCAAAGGCCTGTTTCAGTTGCGCGATATCGGCCACATGGGCCAGCACGCGCAGTTCGATCTGGCTGTAATCGGCAGAAACCAGCTTGTTACCGGGTTCGGCAATGAAGGCTGTCCTGATCTTGCGGCCTTCTGCGGTGCGAACCGGAATATTTTGCAGGTTCGGGTCGGATGACGAAAGACGTCCGGTCGAAGTGGACGCCATCGCATAGGACGTATGAACACGCTTGGTCTCAGGGTTGATGAACCCCGGTAGCGCATCGGTATAGGTGGATTTGAGCTTGGTGAGCTGACGCCAGTCGACGATCTTGCGCGGCAGCGGATGACCTTCCGCAGCAAGGTCTTCCAGCACCTGCGCAGACGTGGACCATTGACCGGTCTTGGTCTTCGACGCGCCCGACAAACTCATCTTGCCAAACAGAATATCGCCAAGCTGCCTGGGCGAACCGATATTGAATCTTTCACCTGCCAGTTCGTAAATCTCGTCTTCATAGGCAGCGGCAGCCTGTGCCAAATCGCCGGAAAGACGCGACAGTACCTGGCGGTCAACGGCAATGCCGCGTTCTTCCATGCGCGCCAGAACATCGACCAGCGGACGTTCCAGACGTTCATAGACCGACATCAGTCCTTCAGCTGCAAGACGCGGTTTCAGAACTTGCCACAGGCGCAAGGTCACATCGGCGTCTTCTGCCGCATAAGCCGTGGCACGGTCGAGATCGACCATATCGAAGCTGACAGCGCTCTTGCCGCTTCCCGCCACGTCCTTATAGGGAATTGGCGTATGACCGAGCCAACGCTCGGACAACGGGTCCATGCCATGGCTACTCGTGCCAGCATCAAGCACATAGGAAATCAGCATCGTATCGTCGAACGAGACTGTATTGATCCCATGGCGGCGCATGACCAGCCAGTCATATTTCATGTTCTGCGCGATCTTGAGAACGGAAGCATCCTCAAGCACGATCTTCAAAGCGGCCAGCGCCTCATCCCGCGGAATTTGTCCTTCGACCATGCCGCCGCCGAGAAGATCACCGGCGCCAGACTTGTGTTGGAGCGGAATATAAGCGGCTCTGCCCGGCGCCAAGGCCAGAGAAAAACCAACCAGCTCCGCCTGCATCGGATCAAGCGACGTCGTTTCCGTATCGAAGGCCAAAACACCGGTTTCAACCGCCTCTGCGAGCCAGAGTTTCAGCGTGGCGATATCGCGAATGCAGGTATAAGCGCCCGTATCGATTGTCTGTGCGGTAGCTTCTGTCGCCCGCTTTTCTGCGAGCGCCTTCGGCGTGTAGCCCTGATCCAAGGCAGCGACAGCGGGTGTCGGTTGCGACGCAGCATTATCAGCTTTGGCGGGAACATCGACATCGGGACCATGAGCGTCTGCGCCCCAGTCTGTCTCCACATGGCACGGCTCGACAGCCGATGCGTCGGTGTCAGTCGCCTCGGCCACCCGGCGGGTGAGCGAAGTGAATTCCATAGCCTTCAGGAAGCCGATCAGCTTCGGGCCGTTCTGCGGCTCCAGCACCAGACTGTCCAGATCGACATCCAGCGGCACGTCAGTCTTGAGTGTAACCAGCTCGCGCGAAATCTTCGTCTGGTCGGCAAACGCCAGAATGTTCTCGCGACGCTTGTTCTGCTTGATTTCGGAAGCGCGGACCAGAAGCGTATCGAGATCGCCGAATTCTTCCAGCAATTGCGCCGCCGTCTTCGGCCCGATGCCAGGAATGCCAGGAACATTGTCGGTGCTGTCGCCAGTAAGCGATTGCAGGTCGATCATCTTTTCCGGCGAAACGCCCCATTTCTCGATCACTTCCGGGATCGAAATCTGCTTGTCCTTCATGCTGTCATACATCGATACGCTTGACGTCACGAGTTGCATGAGATCCTTGTCGGACGAAACGATGGTGACATCGCCGCCAGCCTGCTCGGCAATACGGGCATAGGTCGCGATCAGGTCGTCAGCCTCGAAACCTTCCTTCTCGATGCAGGGCAGATTGAACGCGCGCGTTGCCTGACGGATGAGGCCGAACTGGGGAATGAGATCTTCCGGCGGCGCGGTGCGATTGGCCTTGTATTCAGGATAGATTTCATTGCGGAACGTCTTCGACGAATAATCGAAGATGACCGCGAAATGGGTCGGCACCACGCCCACATCGGTGTTGCGCGCATCTTTCAAGAGCTTCCATAGCATGTTGCAGAAGCCCGAGACGGCGCCGACCGGCAGACCATCCGTCTTGCGGGTCAGCGGTGGCAGGGCATGATAGGCGCGGAAAATATAGCCCGAACCGTCAACGAGAAAGAGATGATCACCTTTTTTCATAAGCTAGAATTAGAGGAAATGACGCCTAAAGAAAACCACTCCCGTGTCAGGAGAAACATCCGTCCACGTGAAAGAAAATCCATCACGTCGCGGTAACACGTTTGTTACAGATTTGTAATCTTCCGTGCCCTTGAATAGCCACAGTTGAAAGGCCAAATCTCAATCATCGACAGTTCGTCGGTCGCCGGTTTTCTGACCCGTCCCCCGTTGGATGCCGGATGTTAGCGGTAGCCTCATTCCCCTCTCCGGGCTGCCGCTTTGAGTGTAGTGACATGGCCGTTGCGGTACCCCCTCACCGTAACGGCCAATTCATTTTATCGAGGCTCTTCTTTCTTCCAAACCGGGTTTCATCCTGACGACGCTGGTTGTAGTGTGCCGCCAGTTTACGTTACGACTCGTCAGGAAGTTTCCATGTCCCAGCAATCGTCTGCGCAATCGCTCGACAAAGTACTCAGCCACCTCGACGCCAATCTCGATCAGAGCCTCGATCGCCTGTTCGATCTTTTGCGGATCAAGTCGATTTCGACCGACCCGGCCTACAAGGCCGATTGCCGCAAGGCTGCGGAATGGCTCGTCGGAGATTTGAAGACAATCGGTTTCGATGCCAGTGTGCGCGACACGCCCGGCCACCCAATGGTGGTTGCCCATCATGAAGGCGCGACACCGGATGCGCCGCACGTGCTGTTCTATGGTCACTATGACGTGCAGCCGGTCGATCCGCTAAATCTTTGGGAAAACGATCCTTTCGATCCGGCTATCAAGGACGTGGGTAATGGCCGCAAGATCCTGACCGGTCGCGGCACGTCCGACGACAAGGGCCAGCTCATGACCTTTGTGGAAGCCTGTCGCGCATACAAGGCGATCAATGGCAATCTGCCAGTCAAGGTGACACTCCTGTTTGAAGGTGAAGAGGAATCCGGCTCGCCATCGCTGAAGCCGTTCCTCGACGCCAACAAGCAAGAGCTGAAGGCCGATGTGGCACTCGTCTGCGACACGGCCATGTGGGACGCAGAAACACCTGCCATCAGCGTGGGCTTGCGCGGTCTCGTCGGCGAGGAGATCGTCATCAAGGCAGCCGATCGCGATCTCCATTCCGGCTTCTTCGGCGGTGCTGCGGCGAACCCGATCCACATCCTGACAAAAATTCTGGCCGACCTGCACGACGAAACCGGACGTGTGACAGTTCCCGATTTCTATGAGGGCGTAGAAGAAACACCGACGCAGATTCTGAAGTCATGGGAAAGCCTTGGCCGCACGGCTGAAAACTTCCTCGGTCCGATCGGTCTGTCCATTCCATCCGGCGAAAAAGGCCGCAGCGTTCTGGAACTGACATGGGCGCGCCCGACCGCTGAAGTCAACGGCATCACCGGCGGCTATACCGGCGAAGGCTTCAAGACCGTCATTGCAGCGGAAGCTTCCGCCAAGGTTTCGTTCCGTCTTGTCCACAAGCAGGACCCCGTCAAAATCCGCGAAGCCTTCCGCACGTTCGTCAAGGAACGTCTGCCAGCCGATTGTTCGGTCGAGTTCCATCCGCATGGCGGCTCGCCAGCCATCCAGCTACCCTACGATTCACCGCTTGTTTCTAAGGCCAAGGATGCGCTTTCCGACGAATGGCCGAAGCCAGCCGTGTTGATCGCCATGGGCGGCTCAATCCCGATTGTCGGCGACTTCGACAAGTTCCTCGGCATGGAATCGCTGCTGGTGGGCTTTGGCCTCGAAGATGACCGCATCCATTCGCCCAATGAAAAATACGAGCTGAACTCCTTCCACAAGGGACAACGCTCTTGGGCACGTATTATGGCGGCTATCGCCGCCAAGTAGGTCGCGTATTATGGCGGCTACTGCCGCGAAGTAAGGATAATTGAATGACCATCCGTTTTCACAAGAACGATCTGCCGAACCTCGATAACTATCAGGTCGATGCGGTCGCCATCGACACCGAAACGCTGGGCCTGAACCCGCATCGCGACCGGCTTTGCGTGGTGCAAATTTCACCCGGTGACGGCACGGCAGATGTGATTCAGATTGAAGCCGGTCAGAAGAAGGCCCCCAATCTGGTCAAGCTTCTGAAGGATCGCTCGATCACCAAGATCTTTCATTTTGGCCGCTTCGATCTGGCCGTGCTGGCACAGGCTTTCGGCACCATGCCGCAACCTGTGTTCTGCACCAAGATCGCATCGAAGCTGACCCGTACCTATACGGACCGCCATGGCCTGAAAGAGCTTTGCAACGAGCTTCTCGACGTTTCGATTTCCAAGCAGCAGCAATCATCGGACTGGGGAGCGGAAACACTGTCAGCTGCGCAGCTCGAATATGCGGCTTCCGACGTGCTCTATCTGCATCGTCTGAAAGCCGTGCTCGATCAGCGGCTGGAACGCGATGGCCGTGCGAAACAGGCCGAAGCCTGCTTCAAGTTCCTGCCAACGCGCTCGGAACTCGATCTGATGGGCTGGCCCGAGGACGACATTTTCGCCCATTCGTGATGAGATCAAACGGCGGCGGTAGCCGCCGTCTTCTTTTGCGGCGCCTGATCGATATAGGCCCAGCCGGGACGGCGGAACAGAAACTGTCCGTAACCGCTCCACTGGATAAAGCCATAAAGAATGACCGGACCGATGACGCCGCTGGCTGTCGTCAGGAGCGAGACTGTACCGATATCGCCAATGCCGAGTTTCAGCAGCGCTGTGCGGGCAATGGCCATCGGCAGGAAGAAAGCCAGATAGACGACAATCGAATGCGCACCGAGCCAGCTCAAGCCTTGATGCAGCCAGTTTCTGGCCGACAGCAGGCTGAGGAGCGAAGATATGCAAATGATTGCCAGCGCACCCACCAGGCCCAGGAGAAGTGAAACGACCGGCAGATCGCTGATTGCGCCCCGCCCATCCAGAAGGTCGCTTGCGGGTGATATCAGCGCGGCAAGGCTTTCCGGCACTGGCATGAAGACGAACTTATATTCGATCAAGCCCCAGACCAGCAGTCCGGCAACACCGATGAGCGGGCGCTGTCGAAGCCAGTCCGCAGCCCGGAAGATGGCGGGAGCAAAAGCATAACCCGCATAGAAATAGACGAAACGGGAGCAGAACTCGTCGACCATAATCCAACCCGTATGGATCGGCAGGATTTCGAGAAATGCCAGCGCCGTAAAGGTCACGCCTACCGGCACGCGCTTCAAAAGCCGTGTCGCGATGAAGAAAACAGGCAGGATATAGATGAACCAGAGCGTTCCGAACGGTTCGATGAACGCCATCAGATAGGCGTTCACCACACCGGAAACTCCGGCTTCGCTGGCAATGCCCGGTGCCTTGAGTGCAAACTGGATCGTCAGCCACAGAATATAGAAATAGAGAAAATGCACGACCTTGCGGTCGAGATAACGCCGCCATGGCCGGTCGATCACAAGACTGAGAAACAAGCCTGATATCATGAAGAAATCCGGCATACGGAAGGGTTTGGCAAAGGCGACCACATACTGCATCCAGCCCTGGGCACCGGCTGCTTTCTCCACGCCCAGCGTCGAATGCATCATGACCACGAAGATGATGCAGATACCCTTGGCAATATCGACCCAGTCGACCCGCCCATTCATGCCCTTGGCGTCATGCATTTCCGTTTTCCCCGCAAGTTCTGTCGCCTTCTATAACGCGACAACGGCGGAATTACATCCGGCATAACTTACGCGTGCCTGCGCCATATTGCGCCTGACGACGTCAAGACTCCTCACAGGGTGCTCACGCTAACGTGTACCGCTCTGGCGACATTCCCCTTGATGTGTCTCGTTTGCTACAGACTTTTGACAGTAATCGCTTATATTAAGGACAAATATTGGTTCTGAGACTTTCCTTCAGGAGGTTTATCATGAAGCTCAAGGCCCTTCTTCTTGCATCGACTGTCGCCCTTGTGGTCGCTACAGGCGCAAAGGCTGCCGACGCTGTCATCGAGCAGGAACCAGTTCCGGTTGTGGTTGCACCAACCTTTACCTGGAGCGGTGCTTACATCGGTGGCCAGATCGGCTACGGCTGGGGCAAGTCCGATTTCAGCGGTGACGTCTATAGCTTTGGCAACGTCAAGCCGGATGGCTTCCTCGGCGGCATCTATGCCGGTTACAACTTCGATCTCGGCAACAGCATCGTTCTCGGTATCGACGGCGACGTGACCTACAACGATGTTTCCAAGGACATCGATGTCTACAGCGGTGACCTCGCAGTTGGCGATTTCGAAACCAAGCTTCGCTGGTCCGGTGCCGTTCGCGCACGCGTCGGTTATGCGGTTGATCGCTTCATGCCCTACCTCGCCGGTGGTGTTGCATTCGGCAACATCAAAAACAGCGGCAGCATTGACGGTATCGGCAGCTTCTCCGAAAGCAAGACGCTTACCGGCTGGACTGCAGGCGCCGGCGTTGACTATGCCGCAACCGACAACCTGATCGTTCGCCTCGAATATCGCTACACCGACTATGGCGATAAGGACATTGAGTTTGGCGGCCTGAATGTCAATCAGGACTTCAAGACCAACGAAGTACGCCTCGGCGTCGCATATAAGTTCTAATTCTGATTGAAAACATATCTGAAAAGGCTCCGCATCGCGGGGCCTTTTTTCGTTGGCATACGCCTGAATTTATTTGGATAAAATTTATTGATAACTAAAATACATAGAACGAAAAACATTCGGAGTTTGCTTTTTATTAAAGAAAAAATTGAATAATAACAAATTGTATATTAAGTTTTTTCTAAACTATATTCATATCTCCATAATGTTTCATACATCATGACATAGAAATACTGTTTAAAATCCATATCGAGCATATTTTATAGGAGTTTTCGATGAAGTTCAAAATTCTACTTGGCGCTTCCCTGCTTGCGGTCGTCGCCAGCACCGGGCTCCGCCCCCGCGGAGCCTTTTTTGTGTGTGAACGATTTACGTCCCTTTAAACTGCCGCATTTACCCTGCACCGGATTAGGCCCTTATTTGCTTTTGCGGCACAAAATCCCGTAAAGCACGCAAACATTATTCAGAATGACCGGTCTGCATCATGATTGGACCGGCGAACGGGTGGGCGGATCCAGGCTGACATGACATCGCATGACGATAAAAACCGGCGCATCGAACCTTCCTTCGGTGGCGAAGAGAAAAAAGATGACGAGGTTTTTCGCGTCGACGAGGAGGATCGCATGGCACGCTCACAGCAGCGCCGACGCAGGCAATCCGAAGAACCGGAACCACGTGCTTCACGACGTGGCAAGAAGAAGCCGCGTGGCTTTTTCGGCTTTCTGCGCCGCTCGATCTACTGGTGCCTCGTACTTGGCCTCTGGGGCGGTATCGCCTTTGCAGGCATGCTGGTCTATTTCGCAGCCAAGATGCCGCCGACGACGGATTGGGCCATTCCTGATCGTCCACCGAATGTGCGTATCGTTGACGTCAACGGAAACCTGATCGCCAATCGCGGGACTACCGGCGGCGAGGCCGTGGGCCTGCATGAAATGTCGCCCTTTATCCCGAAGGCCGTCATCGCTATCGAGGATCGCCGCTTCTATTCGCATTTCGGCATTGACCCCATTGGCCTTGCCCGTGCGGTTGTAACCAATGTTGTTTCAGGCCGCGCTGTTCAGGGCGGATCGACGCTGACCCAGCAGCTTGCCAAGAACCTCTTTCTTTCTCCCGACCGCACACTTGAGCGCAAGGTGCAGGAAGTCATGCTCGCGCTCTGGCTTGAGCACAAATATACCAAGGACCAGATTCTTGAGATGTATCTGAACCGGGTCTATCTCGGTTCCGGCGCTTTCGGTGTTGATGCGGCCTCCCGGCGTTATTTCAGCAAGCCCGCCAAGGATGTGAACCTGATGGAAGCGGCAACCCTTGCCGGTCTTCTGAAGGCACCGTCTCGTCTGTCACCTGCCCGTGATCCGGAAGCCGCCGCCGCACGTGCCAAGCTGGTGCTGGGTGCCATGCGCGAGGAAGGCATGATATACGACAGCCAGATGGCCATCGCCGAAAGCGAACCGATGACGCGCGCGCCATCCTACTGGCAGGGCTCGGAAAACTATGTTGCCGACAAGGTTGTGGCGGAACTACCCGAGCTGATCGGTGAAGCGAAGGAAGACATCACCGTCCAGACCACCATTGATCTGAACCTGCAGCGCGCAGGCGAAGAGGCGATCAAGGACCAGATTTCCCAAAATGGGAAAAAGATGAATGCCAGCCAGGGCGCGCTCGTTTCCATTGACAGTACTGGCGCAGTGCGCGCCATGGTCGGCGGTGTCGATTACGCCACAAGCCAGTTCGACCGTGTCACCGATGCTCACCGCCAACCTGCATCATCCTTCAAGCCCTTCGTCTATCTGACAGCGCTCGAACAAGGCCGGACACCGGACTCGGTACGCAACGATGCTCCGGTTCGTATTGGCAAATGGACACCGAGCAACGATAACGGCAAATATATGGGACAGGTGACGCTGGCTACCGCCCTTTCTCATTCACTGAACTCCGTTGCGGCGCAGCTCGTGATGGAAGTCGGCCCGCAGACCGTGATCGACACGGCCCACCGGCTCGGCGTTCAGTCCAAACTCGAAGCCAATGCCTCGCTGGCACTCGGCACGTCGGAAGTGACCCTGTTGGAACTGACCGATGCCTATGTGCCCTTTGCCAATGGCGGCTATCGCGCGCCGGTCTATTTCATCACCAAGGTGACGGATTCCGACGGCAAGGTTCTTTATCAGAAGGAAGATGGCGTTGGCCCGCGTGTCATCGATGAACGCAATGTCGGCATGATGAACGCCATGCTGCGGCGCACGGTGGAAGACGGGACGGCAAAGCGCGCCGCCTTCGGCTGGCCCGCAGCAGGCAAGACCGGCACCAGTCAGAATTTCCGCGATGCGTGGTTTGTCGGCTATACGGCCAACCTCACAACCGGTGTATGGTTCGGCAATGATGACGGCAAGGGCATGAAGCGCGTGTTCGGTTCGACCCTGCCGGTCGCCGCCTGGAAAAACTTCATGAAGGAAGCACATAAGGGCGTGCCGGTTGCCGAGCTTCCCGGCCATTACGATATCCAGAACGTCGTTCCCGGTGGCAGCGACGGCATCGATCCGAATGCGCCTTACGATCCCGGCATGATGCCGCAGGATTCCTATGGCAATCAGCCGATGGCCGCTAATGGTGATGACGGCTACTGGCCACCTGCTCCGGATTCCGCTGCCCGCAGCGGTATCCAGCAGTCGAATGAGACGGGCCGCCCACTGGCCGAACAGCCCGGAGCTGCGACTTACCCGGCCAATGCCAATGACAATTACCGCCCGATGCCGCCAGGCGATGTGGGCGGCGGGCAGCCGCAGCAGCCAGGAAAATCCACGACATTGCTCGATATCATCATGGGTAATTCACAGTAACATCAATAGAGGCCGCCACTGGCGGCCTTTACTCGCGATCAAGTGAAGCAGCTTCAATACAAGCTTGTTTGAGCGCGTTTCGATCTGACTGAATCAGATCGGCGCTCTCACTATTTCCGCTAACGCGCATTAAAACCGAAAACCGTTTCACACTTTTCGTGATGCGCTTTAATTCCCCTCGAAATCTTGAACGGCTTGGTCTATTCAAGATTGGAGAGCGAGGTTTCCATGTCCCAAGTCACCAAAACAGACGTTGCCGGTTCCGATACTCCCAAGGCGGATACCGAACGTAAAACTCTGGTCCTGACCGGTGCCAGCCGTGGCATCGGCCATGCGACGGTGAAGCGTTTTTCGCGGGCCGGGTGGCGCGTCATCACCTGCTCGCGACAGGATTTTTCCGACAATTGCCCCTGGCCCGCCGGTCCGGAAGATCACATCAAGGTCGACCTCGCCGATCAGGAAGATGTCGGCAAGGCAATCGCCGAAATCCGCCGCCGTCTCGAAGCCGATGGCAGCAAACTTCATGCACTGGTCAACAATGCAGGCATTTCGCCGAAGGCGGAGGGCGGACGCCGCATGAATTCCATCGAAACGCCCATGGCGGTCTGGCGCGATGTATTTCAGGTCAACTTCCTTGCCTCGATCATGCTGGCACGTGGCCTGTTCAAGGAACTCGAGGCTGCACATGGCTCGGTGGTCAATGTGACCTCGATCGCGGGTAGCCGCGTGCACCCCTTTGCCGGAACCGCCTATGCTACATCGAAGGCCGCACTTGCTGCCCTGACCCGCGAAATGGCCTCCGACTTCGGCCCTTACGGTATCCGCGTCAATGCCATTGCACCGGGAGAAATCGATACGGCGATCCTTTCACCGGGAACCGACAAGCTGGTGGAACAGCTTCCGATGCGCCGCCTCGGCAAGACATCGGAAGTGGCGGAAACCATCTACTTCCTCTGCTCCGAGGCCTCATCCTATGTGACGGGTTCGGAAATTCATATCAATGGCGGCCAGCACGTCTGACATCTTAACAAAGCGCGGAGATTGAAATTCTTTGCGCTTTTTGTTTATCTCCATTCAATCGATTTAACTTCCGAGTGACGCTTCCATGATCCTTTGCTGCGGTGAATCCCTGATCGACATGCTGCCACGCGAAACCGCAGCGGGGGAAACCGCGTTCCAGCCTTTCGCAGGTGGCTCCGTCTTCAACACGGCCATCGCGCTTGGACGCCTCGAAGTCCCGACCGGTTTCTTTTCAGGCATTTCGTCCGATTTTTTCGGCGAGGTGCTGCGCGATAATCTGGCGCGATCCAATGTCGATTATTCCTTCGCCGCAATCTCGGATCGACCAACGACACTGGCTTTCGTGCGTCTGGTCGATGGGCAGGCGCGTTACGCCTTCTATGATGAAAATACTGCTGGCCGCATGTTGGCCGAGAGCGACATGCCCTATGTCGATGATGCCATCGACGCCATGCTGTTCGGCTGCATCAGCCTGATTTCTGAACCGTGCGGCAGCGTCTATGAAGCGCTGATGGGGCGTGAGGCACCAAGGCGGGTTATGTTCCTCGACCCGAATATCCGTGCTGGCTTCATCACCGACCGCGAAAAACATCTGGCGCGCCTGAAGCGCATGATCGCGCTCGCCGATATCGTGAAACTTTCAGACGAAGACCTCGCCTGGTTTGGCGAAAAGGGCAGTCACGACGAAATCGCAGCCGAATGGCTGAAGCTCGGACCGAAACTGGTGGTCATCACCAGGGGCGCGCATGGCGCTGACGCCTATACGACCAAGGCAACCGTGCGCGTGCCGGGTGTGAAAGTGGACGTGATCGACACCGTTGGCGCGGGCGACACGGTCAATGCGGGCATTCTCGCCAGCCTTCACAATCAGGGCCTTCTCGACAAGGACGCGCTTGCCGAACTGACTGAAGACCAGATTCATTCCGCCGTCGCGCTCGGGGTCCGGGCTGCTGCCGTCACCGTCTCGCGTGCAGGTGCAAACCCGCCATGGGCACATGAGATGAAGGATTGACGCAAGGCAAAGCCGTGACATGATGCGTCCGGCCTGCGTCAACCTTTTCCGACAAGGTCCGAACAGGAGTCCAGAACATCATGAGCATCGAATTTCTGCTGACATCCTTCATCATCGTTGCATCGCCTGGTACTGGCGTTCTGGTAACGCTTGCGGCAGGGCTGTCCCGTGGCGCACGGGCCTCGGTCATTGCCGCGCTAGGCTGCACGCTCGGCATCGTACCGCATATGCTGGCTGCCGTGACGGGGCTGGCGGCTCTGCTCCATACCAGCGCACTTGCTTTCGAGGTCATCAAATATGCAGGCGTTGCCTATCTGCTCTATATGGCGTGGATGACGCTCAAGGAACATGGCACACTGAAGATCGAAACCAACGACGCGCCGCGTTCGGACCGTGAGGTCATCTGGTCGGCGATCCTCGTCAATCTGCTGAACCCCAAACTGTCGATATTCTTCTTTGCCTTCCTGCCGCAGTTCGTAAATAGGCAGCAGGGCGGGACGGTTGACCGTATGGTGGAACTGTCTCTCGTCTTCATGGCGATGACATTCGTGGTGTTTGCGCTCTACGGTGTGTTCGCAGCCGCCGTCCGTAACCAGATCATCTCGCGCCCCGCTGTGCTTGCATGGATGCGCCGCAGCTTTGCTGCCGCCTTCGTCGCGCTCGGGGCAAAACTCGCACTGACCGAACGATAGACCATGTCCCAGAATATTTATGATCGCGACGATTTCTTCGCCGCTTACAGCCAGTTGCCACGTTCCGTGTATGGGCTGGAAGGCGCGCCTGAATGGCCCTTTGTCCGCTCGCTCTTGCCCGACCTGACCGGCCGTAACGTTGCCGATCTCGGTTGTGGTTTCGGCTGGTTTTGCCGCTTTGCTCGCGAACAGGGTGCTGCATCCGTCATCGGCTACGACCTTTCAGAAAACATGCTCGAACGCGCACGCCGCGACACACAGGATGACGCCGTTCGCTACATTCAGGCCGACATGGAAGGGCTGGAACTTCCAGAAGCAAGCTTCGATCTCGTCTACAGTTCTTTGGCCTTTCACTATATCCGCAACTTTCCGCGTCTTTTGAAAGCGATCCATGCGGCTTTGCGGCCAGAAGGTTGCTTTGTTTTCACGATTGAGCATCCGATCTTCATGGCGCCGCTTACGCCGGGCTGGATCGAGGAAGGCAACGGCCGGAAGCGCTGGCCGGTCGATCATTATGCAGTGGAAGCTGAAAGGCGAACCGATTGGCTGGCAGAGGGTGTCATTAAATATCACCGCCGCCTCAGCACCTCCGTCAATGCGCTGATTGAGGCCGGATTTGCCATCAACCGGCTGGAGGAATGGCATCCGTCGCCAGAGCAGATCGCGGCATGGCCAGCACTGTCGGAGGAAATGGAAAGACCTATGCTGTTGATAGTTTCCGCTAGCCGACAGACTGCTTGACCAGCCACATTTCACGCCTTTTATAGGGGTGGGCGGGACACGAATCAGACTGGCGAGGAGAAACCATGGACGTGTTGCGCATTGCTGCCTTTTCGCAAGGCAATCAGGGCGGCAATCCCGCTGGAGTGTTGATTGCCGATCGCCTCCCCTCCCCGCAAGATATGCAGAAAATCGCAAAGGATGTGGGCTTTTCCGAAACCGTCTTTGCTGCGCCGGAGGACGATAGCTGGCGCGTTCGCTATTTTGCACCGGAAATGGAAGTGCCGTTCTGCGGTCACGCTACCATTGCTCTCGGCGCCGCGTTGGCCATGCGCATGGGCGATGGACGTTTCGCACTCAAGCTCAACAATGGCGATATCAGCGTCGAAGGCCGCAAGGAAGGCGAGCTGTTTGCGGCCAGCCTGCAATCGCCACCGACGCGCCAGCGTGCCGCCAATGATGCGGAAGTGGAACAGGCGCTGGCACTATTCAGTTTCGAACAAGATGATCTGGCACCCGGTCTGGCACCCGCCCTGATCCATGCCGGGGCGGACCATATCGTGCTTCCGCTTCGTTCACGCGAAAAGCTGGCTTCGATGCATTACGACATGGTGCGCGGGCGCATCCTGATGAAGCGGCAAGGCTGGACGACGATCCTGCTCATCTATTCCGAGACGCCGAAGCGCTTCCACAGCCGCAACCCGTTTGCCTCCGGCGGAGTTTATGAAGACCCGGCGACTGGCGCGGCCACGGCGGCCTTTGCCGCCTATCTGCGTGATAGCGGCTGGCCGCATGGCGGCGAGATCGAAGTCTTTCAGGGCGAGGATATGGGCAGTCCGTCACATCTGCGCGCCCAGATCGGCAATGAGCGCGGCGGCTCTATCCGCGTTTCCGGCACCGCACGGTTGATGGAATAGTTATTCGTTGCAGCTCGTCACACGCGGACGAGCTGCTCCACCCGCTCCTCATTTCCGAAGAACTTGAGATAACGCGCCACTTCCTTCGGGTCTCCGGTCGCCTTTTGCGGATTGTCGGAAAGCTTGACCGCCGGATGGCCGTTGGCATCGGTCACCTTGCAGACGAGCGAAATCGCGTTCAGCCCTTCGATTTCCTTCGGGGCACAGCCTGCAAAATCATTTGTGAGATTGGTGCCCCAGCCGAAGCTCATGCGCACATGCCCTTCGAAGTGACGGTAAGTCTCCTCGATCGTGTCCACATCGAGCGCGTCGGAAAAGATCAGCAGCTTTTCACGCGGGTCCTTGCCACGTGACTTCCACCATTCGATGATGCGCTCGCCGCCTTCGATGGGCGGGGCACTGTCGGGGCGGAAGCCGGTCCAGTCGGCAACCCAGTCCGGCGCATTGCGCAGGAAGGCAGCCGTGCCGAAAGCATCGGGCAGAACGATCAGAAGATTGCCGCCATAGTAACGGTTCCAGTCCTGCAGCACGCGATAGGGGGCTGAGCGCAGTTCCTCGTCACTCCTGGCAAGAGCTGCCAGCACCATCGGCAATTCATGCGCATTGGTGCCAAGTGCTTCAAGATCGGTATCCATGGCCAGAAGCACATTGCTGGTGCCGGTGAAGGCATCGCCGATGCCTTCCTTCAGCGCTTCGACGCACCAGCGCTGCCACAGGAAGGAATGGCGGCGGCGCGTGCCGAAGTCGGAAATCTTCAGCCCCGGCAGCTGGCGCAGGCGTTCAACCTTGCTCCACATCTTCGCCTTGGCGCGCGCATAAAGCACGTCGAGCGAAAACGGTCCGAGGTTCTTCATCGCCGCGCGCGAACGCAGCTCGTTGATGATGGCAAGTGCGGGAATTTCCCACATGGTCGTGTGCGACCACGGTCCATGGAAATGCAGCTCGTACTGGCCGTCCTTGCGGCGCAGATCATATTCCGGAAGCTGGAAATCGTGCAGCCAGTTCAGGAACTCGGGCTGGAAAATCTGCTTGCGGCCATAGAAACTGTTACCCGCCAGCCAGATCATTTCCTTCTTGGAGAAGCGCAGCGTGCGGGCGTGGTCGAGCTGCGCACGCAATTCGCCCTCATCGATCTCATCGGCAAGGCGCACCGAGGTCGTGCGGTTGATGAGCGAGAAGGTTGCGTCCACCTTGGGGTAAAGGCCCCAAATCATCTGCAGCATCAGAAGCTTGTAGAAGTCCGTATCCAGAAGGCTGCGGACGATGGGATCGAGCTTCCATGCGTGATTGTAGACGCGGCGCGCAATATCAGTCTTGGCCATGACGGCCTCCAGAAAAAGCATGTTTCCGATAGCACAAACATCCGGCTTTACTTCGCCGAGTCGTGCAAAAGGCGGGTTTTCACCCGCCTTTTTAATCGGTTCACTTCTGTTTGGGAAGCTCTACAACGATTTCGTGTTCTCCGTCCGGCTTGATCGGCACACCCTCTTCCGGCTTGCCAACCTTGCGACCGTTGAGCTTGACCACCTTGTCTTTAGCACCGGCCACGACCTTCACACGGTAGAGCGCTTCGCCGAAGCGAAGTTCCGCTTCATAGCCTTCCCATTCCGGTGGCAAGGCCGGGTCGAGATGCAGGCGGTCGCCGCGTTTTGTGACGCCAAGGATACCCTCCGTCGCAACGCGGTAGAACCAGCCGGCGGAACCGGTGTACCAGGTCCAGCCACCCTGCCCGCGACGCGGCTCGACAGAATAGATGTCGGCTGCAATCACATAAGGCTCGACGCGGTAGATATCCGGGTTGCGACCATGGCTGACCGGGCTGATAAGCGAGAACAGACGCCACGCCTCGGCCGTCTTGCCCATGCGGGCAAGCGCCAGAATGGCCCAGGTCGCACCGTGGGTGTACTGGCCGCCATTCTCACGAACGCCCGGTGGATAGCCCTTGATATAACCCGGCTCCTGAATGGTGACGTCGAAAGGCGGCGTAAAGAGACGCAGCAATTCACCCTCGTCATCCAGCAGGTACTTTTCGAGCGAAGCCATCGCCTGTTCGGCACGTTTCGGATCGGCAACGCCGGACAACACGCTCCACGACTGCGCGATGGCATCGATCTGGCATTCGTCGCTGTCCTTCGAGCCAAGCGGTGCGCCGTTGTCGTAGAAACCACGGCGATACCATTGGCCATCCCAGCCATCGCGATCAAGGGCTGCCGTCAGGCTTTCCAGATGTGCTTTCCAGATATCGACACGCTTCTTGTCCTTGCGCCCTTCGGCAATCGGGATGAATTTACCGAGCGTATAGGCGAGGAACCAGCCGAGCCAAACGCTCTCGCCCTCTCCCTTCACGCCGACGAGATTCATGCCGTCGTTCCAGTCGCCGCCAAGGATCAGCGGCAGGCCGTGCTTGCCGGTGCGTTCCACAGCAAGGTCGAGTGCCAGGGCGCAATGCTCATAGAGGCTTGCCGTCTGCTCGGAGATTTCCGGCTGATAGAAGGCATCGTGTTCTCCCTCCTCCAGCTTGCGCCCTTCGAGGAACGGCAGCTTTTCATCGAGGATCGAGCGGTCGCCCGTCGTCTCGACATAAAGCGAAGCGCCATAGCCGAGCCAGACAACATCGTCCGAGATCAGCGTGCGGACGCCCGCCCCGGTCGCTGGCAGCCACCAATGCTGGACATCGCCTTCCGGGAACTGGCGTGATGCGGCATTGAGGATCTGCGCGCGGGCAAGGGTCGGATCTATCAGAAGCAGCGACAGCGTGTCCTGCAACTGATCACGGAAGCCGAACGCACCACTTGCCTGATAGAAGGCAGCGCGGGCCCATATACGGCAGGCAATCGCCTGATAGGGCAGCCAGCCATTGACCAGAAGGTCGAAAGCCGGGTCTGGCGTTTTCACCTGAACGCGGTCGAACAGGCTTTCCCACAGGCGCTTGGCAGCAGCAAGCTTGTCACCGAACGACACCTTGCGGGTTTCAGCGATCAGCGCCTTCGCCTGTCTCTGATCGGCCGCATTGCCGAGCAGGAAGACGATCTCTCGCGCTTCGCCCGGTCCGACTTCGATATCGAGGGCGAGCGCAGCACAGGGGTCACGGCCAGCCTCGACCGTACCCGAAAGCGCCTTGCCAGCCAGCACGACTTCCGGCTTGTCCACCGAACCGGTGGTGCCGATGAACTCGCTGCGGTCGGCAGTGACGGATTGCGGCTTTTCGGTTGCCGCAAAGAAGGCGATCTGCCCGGACTTGTCCGGATGATACGGATTGCCCGCAAAGAGTGCGCCCAATTCCTCGTCCTGCGAAGGTACAATGAAAGGCACGTTCTTGGAGCGGGCATTGCCCAGCACCCATTCCACATAGCCATAGACGCGCAGCTTGCGCGTGGAACGCCCGTTGTTGGTGATCGTCAGACGAGACAGACGCACCGGCTTGTCCGCATTCACGATGTGGGTGAGGTCGAGTGCCAATTCGCCATGCTGTGCCCCAAAGCTCGAATAGCCGTGGCCATGACGCGCTTCATAGGTCACGGCCTCATCGCGCAGCACGCTTGCCGTTGGCGCAAAGGTGCGGCCCGTTTCACGGTCAAGGATATAGATCGCCTCGCCCGGACGGTTGGTGACCGGATCGTTCGCCCATGGGGTGAGCTGATAATCGCGGCTGTTGCCTGCCCAGGTGAAGGCCGAACCTTCCGCCGAGACATGGAACCCGAAATTCGGATTGGCGATCACATTGATCCAGGGATGCGGCGTGTTGGTCCGGTTGTTGATGCGCACCACATAGCTGCCATCCTCGGCAAAACCACCATAACCATTCCAGAAACGGAGATCGTCCCCGGACGGCGCAGGACGGTTTACTACAGGCTTGACCACGGGACGGCGTTCTTCCGTCCCGCGTTCGATGGCGACAGGCGCAAGACCCGCAGCGCCGAGCCCCTGAGCCGACATCTGAGCCGAAGCCTGACCGCCAAGGGCAGTCTTGGCATCGCGCGCCGCCAGATCGACGGTGATTTCCTCGCTGCGGCGCAACTGCTCGGCCAGCGACCCGTTCTGTGCGTGCATCACGATACGTGCCGAGGCGAGCAGCGTATTGTAGCTCTCGTCGCTCATCTGGTCGCGGCGCACCGCGAAGATGTGCGGTTGACCGCCGCCGCGGGCGCGGAAACCTTCCACGATCCAGTCGATGGCACGCTGCGTATCCTGCGCATACGAGAAGGCACGCTCGTTAACCGCCACCACATCGACGGTGAGGCCCTTCGAGCGCCAGTATTCCTGCGCCCGCAGCACGCCGCGCAACACATCGAGATCGGCTTCGTTGTCGATGCGCAGCGCAAAGATTGGGTAGTCGCCCGAAATCGACATCGGCCAAAGGTCGGACTGCTTGCCGAGGCCGCTGGCGATGGTTTCCGGTGGCTGACGCAGGGTCCGCTCCGGATAGAGCAGATAGGCGGCGACCTTCTGATAATCGGCAGCTTCGGCAGGCTTGATACCGATATGGTAGAGCTGCACCTGCGAGCTGGTCCACGACAGCGAATATTCGCGGGCGAAGGTTTCCGGATGCCGATGCAGCGCCACGGCATGTTCTACCGCATCTCGGCTGCCGCCTGCGAAGGTCCAGAAAACGAGGCTCACCTTTTTATGCGCCGGAACGCGGACACGTGTACGCACCGAAGCGATCGGGTCGAGCACGCAACCCTGGCTGCCGTTGAACTTGGCACCCTGATCGAAGGCAGCCGCATCACGCAAGCTGCGGCCACGACCGACAAAGGCACGGCGGTCGGTTTCGACTTCCGTTTCGCGGATCGAGCCGGAAAGATCGGTCACGAAATGCGCGACGTGGATGTCCGGATCGGACGGCGCGCGCTTGCGGCGCTTGGCATAGATGGTCGAACCGTTATCAGAGATTTCGGTCTCCACGAACATCTTGGCAAAGGCCGGATGGGCGGCATCGCTGTCGCTGTCGGTCAGCACCAGTTCCGCATAGGAGGTGACCTCGATCATGCGGTCGCGGGCAGACGTGTTGATGATGTCGAGCCTGCGGCCTTCGCCGTCCGATTCCGACGACACGATCACTTCCATGACGGTCTTGATGTCACCGGCGGTCTTGTAGAATTCCGCCTTGTCTTCGGTGAAGACCGTCTTGGTTTCCTCTTCCGGGTTGCGGACCGGTTCGCCGGTTGCCGACCACCAGTATCCGCTTTCCATGTCGCGCAGGAACAGGAACGTGCCCTGAAGGTCTTCCGACGCATCGGCGTGGAAGCGGGTAATGTCCCAATTGTGCCAGCGGCTGTAGCCCGAACCGTTTGCTGTCACCATCAGCGCATATTGTCCGTTCGACATCATATGCGTGGTGCGCGGCGCCTTGAACGGCTTGTCGACAATCCGCATCGGCGCATCGTCGAAGCCACCCGAATCCACGCGCATCGGATTTTCCGTCTTGGCGTAGATCATCGGGATTTCGCGGGGTGCCTTTTCCTGCAGGAGCAGTTCGGCAGCCTCGATCACCGGATCGGAGTGGAAACGCTCACGCATCCGGCCTTCAAAGATCACGTTGTTGACCGCGATGATCGCCATGCCATGGTGATGGGCGTAGTAGTTCTTCACCACGGCGCAGAGTTCGCCTTCGCGAACACGTGACGGCGTGAAGTCCACCGAATCGTGGAAGCCATAGCGTCCGAGCGCGCCAAGCTTGGCAAGGCGCTTCAGGTTCGCGACAGCAGCAGCAGGCTGATACTGCGCGGCGAGCAGGCTCGCATAGGGCGCGATGACCGCATTGCGCGACAGGCCGCGCTGCAGGCCCAGATTGGGCACGCCGAAATTGGAATACTGGTAGTTCATATGCGCATCACGCGCATTGAACGCCGCTTCCGAAATACCCCATGGCAGACCGCGCGAGGTCGCATAATCGATCTGGCGCTGCACCACGAGCTTGTTGGTCTGGTCAAGCAGCGAACCGAGCGGCTCGGACATGACCAGCGGCGGCATCAGATATTCGAACATCGAGCCGGACCAGGAGAGCAGAGCGCCCTTCCAGCCCACCGGCACCAGAAGACGGCCAAGCTTGAACCAATGTTCGACCGGAACGTCGCCCTTGGCGATGGCGAACAGGCTCGCCAGACGCGCTTCGGACGCCAGAAGATCGTAGCAGCTTTCGTCCAGTTCGTTTTCCTGCACACGGAAACCGATGGAGAGAAGGCGGCGTTCCTTCCGTTCAAGGAAACCGAACTGCATGTCGAATGCGAGCTGGCGCGAACGGGTAGCAAGATAGCGCAAACGCTCACGCAGCGCGTCCGTATCGTGCTCGCCGATGGAATCCTCGGTATGCGCCTTGCAGGTATCGACGAGAATGCGCGCCCATTCCACGGCTTCAGCACTTGCCGGGGTTTCGATTTCGCCATCGAGTTCGTCCATCAAGCGAACGATGTCGGTTGCAAACAGCGACAGGTTGATGGTGCGGAAGGAGGCCGTTTCCGGCTCATCCTTGATGGAAATCACGGCGCGGCGGAAATTGGCAATCCGCTCTTCCAGGCGGCGGCGCAGCGGACGCAGAATCCGGCGATCATCCGGGATTTTCGCGATTGTCTCTTCAAGGATGTCGTTAACATCAAGAATACCGTCGAGGTCGCCCTGCATGTAGACGGACGGTGCTTCCGCCCATTCTTCCAGCGCCGACGACAGCGTGACCAAATGCCCGGCAAGGTTGCCGCTATCCACCGCAGAGACATAAAGCGGGCGCATCGGCGTCAGCGTGTTGGTCTCGTACCAGTTGTAGAGATGGCCCTGATACTTCTCCATCTTCTCAAGCGTATCGACAGTGGCTTGAACGCGGTCCAGCGTTTCACCGAAGCCGATCCAGCCGAAATCGCGCGCGGCGACGACGGACAGGAGATAGACGCCGATATTGGTCGGCGACGTGCGCTGCGCGACAATCGGCGCCGGATCTTCCTGGAAGTTGTCCGGCGGCAGATGGTGGTTTTCCTCGTTTGCGAACTCGGCGAAATAACGCCAGGTCCTGCGTGCATAGCGGCGCAGGTCCGACTTGTCGGAAGAAAGCACTTCCAGCGTGTCCTGCGGCTTCGCCGAACGGCTGACCAGCCATGCAATCAGCGGTGAGGCAAACCAGATGACGGCAAACGGCGCTGCGATCATTGCCGCATGACTTTGGGCAGCAAGCGGGATGAAGATCGCCAGACCCGCAATGGCTATGGCCGGCCACATCAGCTGGAAATAAAACAGCAGCGTATCGGGCGAGGTTCTCGCCTGCGCAGCCGTGCGCCATTCCAGAAGATTGCGATGCGAGACGAACAGGCGATAGACGGTACGCACAATCGCATCCGCCATCAGGAACGCCGAATGGGCGATGAAGGTGGTGCGCAGCGCCACATCGGCCGTGCCGAGCGCGATGTCAGTCAGCACCGACTGCGCATGACCTTTCAGCGAATAGTCCATGTTCGATGGAATGAGATTGGTCACAATGCCGAATGTCGGCGCAACGAACATGGAGAGAATGAGGAAGCCCTGCCAGACGGCAGCAGGCCCGATTGGCAGCACGCTCCAGCCGACGACGGCTGCGATCAGCCACAGGATCGGATTGAGCGAGCGGCGCAGGTTGTCGACCATCTTCCAGCGCGTGATGTGGCTGACGCCACGGCTTGTCGAAAACAGCCAGGGGAGAAGCTGCCAGTCGCCACGCGCCCAGCGATGATGACGCGATACGTCGACATTGTAGCCGGTCGGATAATCCTCGACCACTTCGACATCGCTGACCAGAGCCGCACGAGAATAGCCGCCCTCCAGGAGATCGTGGCTGAGCAGCGTGTTCTCAGGCACGCGGCCCTTCAGCGCTGCCTCGAAGGCATCGATGTCGTAAAGTCCCTTGCCGGTGAAGGTGCCTTCGCCGAGCAGGTCCTGATAGGTGTCGGACACGGCGAAGACATAAGGGTCGATACCGCGATTGACCGAGAAGACGCGCTGCAGGAACGACGCCTCGTCACCGGTGGTGAGCGAGGGCGTGACGCGCGGCTGGAGGATGCCGTAACCGCGCACGACCTTGCCGGTCTTTTCGTCGATGATCGGACGGTTCAGAGGATGGCTGAGCTTGCCGGCCAGATGCGTGACGGATTCCGGCGTCAGACGCGTGTCGGCGTCCAGCGTCATCACATATTTGATTTCCTTCGGCAAACGTTCGTCCGGCGGGAAAAAGCTCGTATCCTGATCACCGCGCAGCAGCAGGTTCAGCTCGTGCAGCTTGCCGCGCTTGCGCTCCCAGCCCATCCAGCAATTCTGCTTCTCGTTGAAGAGGCGACGGCGATGCATGAGGAAAAAGCGTGGCTGGTCGTCGCCGGTATAATGCTCGTTGAGCTTGGCGATTTCCTCGCGCGCATATTCATAGATTTCCATATCCGCAGGCGTGATTTCCTGCTTCGCATCGGTCCAGTCACTGACCAGCGCAAAGTAGATTTCACCACGCGGATTGGTGAGATAATGAACTTCCAGATTGCGAATCTGCTCGTCGATGGAATCACGCGAGGTGATGAAGGTCGGCACCGCGACCAGCGTGCGCGCCTCCTCCGGCAAGCCTTCCTTATATTCGAAACCGATGAGCCGCGTCGGCTGGACAAACCACGGCACCAGCGCATTGAACAGCGAATAGGACGCGTCCATTGCCGGGAAAATCGCCAGAAGCGTGAACAGCGTGCGCAGATCAGTCGAAAGACCGGCGCGGATCATGCAGTAATTGACGAGCAGAAGGATCAGGATCGTGAAGATCGCCGTCGGGATGAACAGCCCCCACAGACCGAGACCACGATAGAAGCGCAGCGCCTTGACGCCGAATGGCGCCTTGTAGCCACAGACCTTTTCCAGCTCCTTGCGCCCTTCGCCGGACAGGTAATAGGCGATTGCGCCCTTGCCCTCGGCTTCCGGATGACCGGCCTTTTCCGCACGATGTCCGTCTTCGGCCAGTTTCAGCGCAGCCCATGTGATGTCGATTTCGCTCATGTCCGAATAGCGGGCGAGCTTTTCGATGGTCACGCGATAGGCATTGCGGGAACGGAAATCCAGAAGTTCGAAATCGCTGTGGTCACGCAGGATCGCATCAACCTCGTTGACGGTTTCGAACCAGGTCTCCCAGTCCACGTCATCGATGGATTTCAGGCTGCGGATGACATTGCCCATCGTGACGCCGCCAGTAGACTGGCGGGCATGTTCCTCAACGATGGCGTCTTCCGGATTGCTGCCTTCCTGCTCCAGAATCCGTTCCAGCCAGCTGGCAGCAGCCGTGGTGTCCGTCGAGGAGGAACGCAGGCGATAAAGAAGATGGGTCGCGAAAGTGCTGTCGCGGGCGGCATCGGCATATTGCGCCAGAACCGAATCCAGTTCGGCACCGTCGGTGGCGACCACGATGCGGTCGGCGGCCGTATTGGCGAGATTGCGCATGATGCGCGCGCGATCGACGCGCAGCGCCAGACGGCGTGCATTCTCGATCAGGAAATAGCGCACCGCAGAAGGCAGCGCCCACAATTCACCAATCTTCAGGGGCTCGACAGTCTGGAAACCCTTGACGATGGCCGTCAGCGTCTTCAGCGAGAAATTGCTGTCCGTATGGGCGACATAAAGCCAGGCCAGCGCGAAAATGCGCGGCATGCCTTCATATTTCTCAACCGGCGCCTTGTAGAGCGGCAGCTGACGGATGAAGCGGCGTGGCAGGTCGCGGCGGGCCTGCTGCACGTTCTTGTCGATCTGGTAGTGATTGTCGAGCAGCCATTGCGCGGCTGGCGTGATGGTTTCACCCGCACGCGATGCGGCATCAGAGGCGCGATAGGCATGCAGAATCAGCTTGCCGTTTTCGGAAAGGCGCTGATCGAACGGGAAGGCGATATAGCCCGGCAGCGGAATGTCTTCACCCCGCGCCACGGCAGCGGCAAGCGCGCCAAGCTCTTCCTCGGTTTTGTACAAGGCCCTGATGGGGGATGGTTGTTCGGGCGGAATCCGGCCCGATGCATCGGGCTCGCTGGATTTGGGTTCCATCGAAGGTTTCTGCATCGGCGATTTATTCTCGGTAGAGGTTGAATTGGAGAGCGAAGAAGACAATTCCGGCATCTGCCTTAACAGCCTTTCCGAAGGAAATGAGTTATCTGCGGCGGGTGGATACTGACATTATTCCGAATTTTCATTTCAGGGAAACGGCAGTATCCGTGATCGGTTCCCTGAATGTCGACCGCATTTGGCCAAAATGCGACGGCGCAATGTGCTGATATTCAAACCGTTTGAATCGCAACGCACAATTCTTTCCGCCCATTAATGTTGCGTTATGGAACACCCCGTTCCCTGCAACCCTAACATATTGAAAATAAAAATAATACTACCGCAGGTAACGTGCCGGAAAATTTCAGCGCGGCCCCACCACGCCCGTCAATAGAGAAAAGCCCGACAGGTCTGCGGGAATCACCGCGCATCTGCCGGGCCTCGTCTTTCACTTCACCGGAAAGTGACGATCAGGAACCTATTCCGGAACCAGTTTCACTGGCAGGAAAAAGCTTCCAGTAACGCGGTCGGAAGGCGATGCGACTCTTTTCCGCGGCTGGATGTTCGGCTGGAATTTCGATCTCCACCCGCTCGCGTGCGCCGCCTACTTCCAGTTCGACACGCCGCTTGCCGCCCGAGCGACGGCTGGCGACCACCGTGCCTGCGATACAGCCGCCGCAACCGTCCAGCAATTCAACATCGTGCGGACGGAAGAAGAGCTGCGCGTCACCATCCGCCACATCCTGGACCGTCAATCCGATATTGCGATCCACCAGCCAGATCTCGCCCTTTTCGACCCGCACCGGAAGTGTGCTGGACTCGCCGATGAAGCCATAGACGCCGGGGGAATTCGGATTGTCATAGACTTCGTCGGGCGTGCCGACCTGCTCGATACGCCCCTGGCTCATCACCACCACGCGGTCGGCGAGCTCCAGCGCCTCGTCCTGATCGTGGGTCACGAAAACGGTCGTATGGCCGGTCTTGTCGTGAATCTCGCGCAGCCAACGACGCAGTTCCTTGCGCACCAGCGCATCAAGCGCGCCAAACGGTTCATCGAGAAGCAGGACTTTCGGTTCAATCGCCATGGCGCGGGCAAGCGCCACGCGCTGGCGCTGACCACCGGAAAGCTGCGCCGGATAGCGCTTCTCCAGTCCCTGTAGCTGCACGAGATCGAGCAATTCCAGCGCGCGGTTGCGAATATCGTCACTCGACGGACGCGTCGCGCTTGGACGCACCTTCAGGCCGAAGCCGATATTGTCCGCCACCGTCATATGACGGAACAACGCATAATGCTGAAAGACGAAGCCGACATTGCGCTCCTGAACGCTCTTCTGCGAGGCGTCCTCGTCGCCGAAGAAAATCGTGCCCTCAGTCGGGGTTTCCAGCCCGGCAATCAGGCGCAAAAGCGTGGTCTTGCCCGAACCGGAAGGCCCCAGCAAAGCGATCAGCTCGCCGGAACGAATATCCAGCGAGACATTATGCAACGCCGGGAAGCGAGCGAACTCCTTACGCACACCGGCAACACGAACTTCCATTCCCAATCCTTTCATCTGCCATAGCAGGACTATGCTTTATTTCTGCCGCCGAGCGGCTAATTGCCAGTTTGGGTGTCAGTGCCCGTTTCCACTGCCAGCCAGTTCATCGCCATAGCGCAGTTCCAGCGCCGTCTTGATCGCAAGCGTCAACAACGCCAGGAAAGCCAGCAACGATGCCACCGCAAATGCACCGACGAAGTTATATTCGTTGTAGAGAATTTCCACATGCAGCGGCATCGTATTGGTGAGACCGCGAATATGTCCAGAGACAACGGAAACAGCGCCGAACTCGCCCATTGCACGGGCATTGCAGAGCAGCACACCGTAAAGCAGCCCCCATTTGATATTGGGCAGCGTCACATAGCGGAACGTCTGCCAGCCATTGGCGCCAAGCGAAATCGCCGCCTCTTCATCGCCGGTTCCCTGTTCCTGCATCAGCGGGATCAGTTCGCGCGCGACGAAGGGAAACGTGACGAACACCGTCGCCAGCACGATGCCGGGAACGGCGAACAATATCTCGATACCGTGCCGTGACAGCCACGGCCCGAGCAGGCTGTGACTTGAGAAAAGCAGCACGAAAACAAGACCCGAAATGACCGGCGACACGGAAAACGGCAGATCGATCAGCGTCGTCAGCAGCGCCTTGCCCTTGAACTCGAACTTCGCGATTGCCCAAGCAGCTGCAATGCCGAAGATCAGATTGAGCGGCACGGCAATGGCCGCCACCATGTGGGTGAGCCTTATCGCAGCCCAGGCATCCGGCTCGACCAGTGCCGCCAGATATTCGCCTGCCCCCTTGCGGAAGGCTTCCACGAAAACCGCTATCACCGGCAGGATGAGGAACAGGGCCAGAAATGCCAGCGCCAGAGCGATCAGCGTGATGCGCGTCGCCGGGCTTTCCGTGACAGCGCTTCGGCTGTTGCGAGGAGCGGCAGAGACAGGTTCATTCGCCATGACCATATTTCCTCCGTGTCCACGACTGGATGAGATTGATGAAAAGCAACATCGCAAAGGAAAGCGCCAGCATCACCGTGGCAAGCGCCGTCGCCCCGGCATAATCATATTCCTCCAGCTTGATCACGATCAGAAGCGGCGCGATTTCCGAGACATAAGGCGTATTGCCCGCAATGAAGATCACCGAGCCATACTCGCCGACGCCGCGTGCAAAGGCGAGCGCGAAGCCGGTCAGGATGGCGGGTTGCAGGCTCGGCAGCAGCACCCGCCAGATGGTCTGAAACCGGGATGCGCCAAGCGTTGCCGCCGCCTCTTCGACCTCGCGGCTGATTTCCTCCATGATCGGCTGGACCGTGCGCACCACGAAGGGCAGACCGATGAAGATCAGCGCAATGATAATGCCCGCCCGCGAAAAAGCGATGCGAATGCCGAACGGAGCCAGCAGGCTGCCTATCCAGCCATTCGGCGCATAGATCGCGGCCAGCGCAATACCGGCCACTGCCGTCGGCAGCGCAAAGGGAATATCGACGATGGCATCAACGAAGCGGCGCCCCGGAAAGCGATAACGCACCAGAACCCAGGCGAGGATGACGCCGAAGACCACATTGACCAGCGCCGCGATGAAGGCGGTGCCGAAGCTCGTTTCAAGCGCTTTCAATGTGCGCTCATCGGTGACGAGGCGCCAGAAGCCGGAAAACCCTACTTCGGTGGAACGCAGCACCAATGCCGCAAGCGGAATGAGAATGAGAAGGGTCAGATAGGCAACACTGAAGCCGAACGTCAGCCCGAAACCGGGAATGACGCTCGGCTTTCTGAAGTGCGACCCTGCTCTGGCCCGTGCAGGGAGCGAAGACATGCGTTGGTTTGTTCCCTCTTCAGTACTTATTGTTACTGATTGCTCTCGAACTCCGGATTATTTTCCCGGCTTGTAGAGCTGGTCGAACGTTCCTCCATCGCCAAAATGATAGGGCTGTGCCTTGGCCCATCCGCCGAAAATCGGATCATCGATCGTCACCAGCGTCAAGTCCGGAAACTTGCGCTGCTTGTCGGCAGGGATGATGTCAGGCTTCGACGGACGGTAGAAATGCTTGGCGGCAAGCGCCTGACCTTCCGGCGAATACAGATATTCAAGATAGGCCTGCGCCAGCTTGGTGGTACCGTTTTCCTCTGCATTCTTGTCCACCACCGCGACCGGCGGTTCAGCCAGAATGGATTGCGGCGGAACGACGATGTCGAATGCATCCTCGCCAAATTCAGCCACCGAGAGATAGGCTTCGTTTTCCCAGGCAAGCAACACATCGCCGAGCTGACGCTGCACGAAAGTGGTTGTCGAGCCGCGCGCACCAGTATCGAGTACAGGCACATGGCGGAACAATTCGCCGATGTAATCCTTGATCTTCTGCTCGTCGCCACCGTATTGCTTGTAGGCCCAGGCCCATGCGGCGAGATAGTTCCAGCGGGCACCGCCAGAGGTCTTCGGGTTCGGCGTGATGACCTCGACGCCGTCCTTCACCAGATCGCCCCAGTCCTTGATGCCCTTCGGATTGCCCTTGCGCACAAGGAAAACGATGGTTGACGTATAGGGAGCCGAATTGTTGGGCAGGCGTTTGCGCCAGTCCTTGTCGATCTTGCCCGAAAGTGCGGCAATCGCATCGATATCGCTTTCGAGCGCCAGCGTAACCACATCGGCCTTGATGCCGTCGATCACCGAGCGCGCCTGCTTGCCCGACCCGCCGTGGGATGCGCGAATGGTGACGGTTTCGCCGGTTTCTGCCTTCCAGTGGGCGGCAAAAGCGGCGTTGTAATCCTTGTAAAGTTCACGCGTCGGATCGTAGGACACGTTCAGAAGTGTCTGATCGGCAAAGCTTGCCTGAACCGTTCCGGTCAGCGAAGCCGCAGCCACCAATGCTGCCAAAGTGAGCGAGAATCTCGATATCTTCATGACCGCCTCCATGTTTCACTGGCCAAGACAGTATCAGAGCTCTTTGAAGACAGGATGCCACAAGCCGGTCGTTATTTGAAACGACTTCGAAAAATCTACTCATTTTGTCGGAGAATTCGGAGATAATTTTTCCACCGGCATGTCGAAACACGCCGGTGATAGTATCATTAACTCATTGAGCCGACACCGGTCCGGCAACCGGTGAAGTTTGGGTGGGGAGGCTGTTCGTGGCCTGCCCCAGTTGGAGCGGAGGCTGCTTCGGCTCATTCCAGCCCATGAAGTTATAGAGCGTATAGCGCCAGACTCCGATCTCCTCGTGAAGCGCCAGATCGGTCATGAGGAAATACAGGCCCGGCGAAGACATGTTGGTATGCGATCCGGTCAGATAACCGGCCGCAACCGGCTCAGGCTTCACACCAAAATGTGCCAGATAAAGAAGATCGCGCTTCATCATCGGCGCAGCCTGTAGCAGAACAACTTTCGCCGGTCTGATCTCGCGCAGGATTGCTGCTACGTTCCTGGAGTTCTGCCAGCTGTTGCGGCTTTTCTCGTCAAGCAGGACGGAAGCCGGATCGACACCGGCCTTTTCCAGCTGCGTGGCGATTGATGCGGCTTCGGAAGCACCCGTTCCGGCTACATCGGCGCCGCTGGCGATGAACTTGCAGCGAAAACCCTTCTCGACACATTGTCGGTTCATGGCGACCGCCGCCAAAATTGGCCCGTAGGAGAAGGCAAGTGGTTCGACCACCTTCTGACCGTCGCCATCGACTGTCTGGCTTCCCATACCGAAGACGATGAAGGCAGTATTGTCTTCAAGCTGCGTCTGCAATTGCGATGAATAGGCCGATTGCAGGCGGCTCATCAGCGTGTTGGGAAGAATTGCCGAAGCAATTGCACCGTAAAAGATGGCCGCAAGGCCGATCAGAACGATTCCGGTCTTACGCCAATTGAAAAAATGAAGGAGCAATCCGGCAACAACAAAAGCCACGATCAGATTGAGCATCATATGGGATCACCAGGCTTCAGTATAAATTTCTAAATCAAGCTCACCCGATATAAGTGCCTGCTATGAGTACGAACAATCCCAATAATTTCAGATACAATCTTTCCAGCCTCGGAAGTGAGGCCCGGACTGGGGTTGCGGGGGGCAAGTATTCATCCGGGCCTCCGCCAATCTCGCGACCGGCAGGCTGATAACGGGCGAAACCTGTTTCGGTTGCAGGAAATGGGTCGCAGGCTGATTATTTTTGCTGTCGGGTAGCAACTTTACCGCGCCATATGATCGCTCTTGAACCGGGCCGCCGAAGAGTTATTTTCCCTGTATCGATTGGCTGACCAGAGGATTTTTCACCATGGCATATGGCAAGCGTTCCATTTGCACCCTTTTCGCGGTTATAGCAGGTCCGGCAATGCTCTTCGCGCCTTCTGTTTCGGCGCAGGCTCAGGATGCAACCCCCATCGAGCGGGTCGATTACATCTGCGAACGTGGGGTCGTCGTGCCTGTCACCTATATCCGCAATGGCAGTGCACCCGGCTTTGCGGTTCTCGATGCGGAAGGCAAGATGATCGCGCTGCAATGGCATGACAGTCTCAAGAAATATGTCGCCATCGATGAGCAGGACAGCTACCGCTGGAGCGACAAGGACGGTCAGGCTGTGCTGAGCCATCTCGAAGCCGATCACACCGCCAAGGAAGTGACGCTGCTGTCAGCCTGCCGTTCGGACGACTCGGAAGAATAGACGACCCTGTTATGGGACGAGGTAGTGCTTGTCCCACTGGTTCTGGGGCACTTCATCGCCGATATCGTAGCGAAACGAAACGATATTGATATGTTCCTCATCCGTCTTGCAGACAAAGGACAGCTTGTACCAGTGCTCGCGGCTGCGGAAGGCAGCGCCATCGGCCTCGATCGAGTTCTTCGTGGTCACGGGATCGGAGAAGGCATAGGCCAGAACCTTGTCGACCGAAAACTTCTGTTCCCGCGTGATGCGTTCCATTGCTTCCACGTCGCAACGTTGCTCAAGGCGGGTTGCCGGATCGAGCTTCTCGAGCTGGGCCTTTTCGGACGCATTCATTGCAAAAGACGGGGAAACCGCCGGGCCGAACGAGAGGAGACCAACAACAGCGGACGCAGGCAACACAAGGGATTTGAATTTCATCGGACTTTCGGGAACTCCTCGGCACTCACATTATCGGCGGCCATAATAAGCATGATTTGCGGCAATGTGCGGATCATCACCGGAAAGTTATCGAAGGCCACCCGTAAAAACCGCCATCCCCAAAATTCGTCCGCTCTGTGAACTATTCGTCGCTGTTCGGGTTCAACCCTTCCACATAGGTGCGGTTGCGTCCTTCTTTCTTGGCGGCGTAGAGGATTTTGTCGGCCTTATCGACCGCCTGCCAGAAATCACCCTGCTCCGGCAGACGGACACAGCCTATGCTGCATGTGACGCTGGCTTCCTTTGCGAGGCGCTGGAACTGGTGCCTCTCGATGTTCTGCCGCACGCCTTCCATAAGCTGGAAGACATTATCGGGATGCATGTCGTCGACACAGATTACGAACTCCTCGCCGCCAGTACGCGCAATCAGTGGCCGTTCGCCGATGAGCTTGCGCAGGATTCCAGCGAATTCCTTCAAAACCGCGTCGCCCGCCGCATGGCCATAGGCATCATTCAGCGCCTTGAAGTAATCGATATCGCAAACGGCAACCCAGCCGGGCACGCCCTTTTTCGTCTGTGAAAGCGCATCGTAGCGCATTTCCAGTCCGCGCCGGTTGAGGAGCCCGGTCAAGGGATCGCTGTCACGTTCATGCGACAGTTCGCCGATACGATCGTAACCGGCAGCGGCCAGCAAGGCGAAGCCTGTTACAACCGCTGCGATAGCGGTAGAAAACACCGTCCATTGCCAGAAAACAGTCGTTGCGAAATCGTCGCCATCGACATCGCCGAGCAGGGAGCGGGCGGTCAGAAGCGTGCGCGGCACGAATTGCAATGCCACCAGAACGAGCATGACCAGCAGCAGCTTGTCCACCAGCGGCCCCTTGAACAGCCGCCGCGCCTGCCATGCGAAAGAAAGGATCAACGTGGCCATGCCCAGATTGAGCACATAGACCCGCGACAGAAGATTGGGCTCAATATAGCAATAATACCAGACACCGCCGACGATGAGGGCAAAGCTCAATATGTAGAAGGCAGATGTAAGCCGCAGCCCGCTTCGCTGCAAAATGCCATAGCCGCCAACCAGCGTGCCTCCGACATAAAATGCGGCGGAAAGCACCGTGTTCAGATTGTCGTCCGAAGGGAAATCACCAAGCTGGACGAGCATTGCGAGGCCGATCAGCAGGAAACAAGCGCCGCAGGACACCAGAAACTGGCGGCCGCGATCGGAAAGCCACGCCGAGAAAAAGGCGAACGCGAACAGCAGCAAAACGGCGGGAAGTACAAATTTCATATAAATCTGACGCGCAAATTACAATTTCTGGGAGAAGTCTTATTGCGCCCTCTCAAGAAAATTACAATTGAGTAAATTAAAACCTCCGCGTGAACCAGCCATGCGTGGAGGACAAACCTGCTGCGCCAAACATCGCCATCCGCTATGCTTTCGCTCTTGATTTCGGCGGGCTGTCCGTGTTTGTAACCTGCAAACACTACTGTGATATCCGCCACGCAGTCCCGTCGCGAAAGGAAGAGACATGAAGCCCGTTTTCCTGCAACTGCAGTGCGCCCCCGGCAAGACCTACGAAGTTGCCGATACGCTCTTTCAGCGCGAAATCGTCTCCGAGCTTTATTCCACCAGCGGCGAATTCGACCTTCTGGCCAAGATCTACATTGCCGAGGATCAGGATATCGGCAAGTTCATCAACGAGAATGTTCTCAACATTCCCAACATCATCCGTTCACTGACGACGCTGACCTTCACCGCCTTCTGACGTCGCGGCCTCCAAAACCGGTAAAGGTTTGATTCACCATTAACGAATTATCATGCCGGCGAAGGGAACCTCTGCTTGCGCTCGCGCATTTCTTGCGTGAAGGGCTTACCTCAAAAAGGGAGGCAGCGAGACAAGTGATGAACGATCTTGGACAGCGGCGGGTATTGGTGGTGGAAGACGAGATTTTCGTCGCCCTCGATGTCGCCGCGACTGTCGAGGATGCGAACGGAACCGTTGTCGGTCCGGTCGGCACTGTCCGGCAGGCCATGGAACTCATCAATCGCAATGAAGTCGATGCGGCCATTCTCGATGTGAACCTCGCCGATGGCGACGTGGAAGCCGTGCTGGACCGGTTGAAGAGCCGTGATGTCTTCGTGGTCATCCATACCGGCGGTGGCCTTCCAGCACGCCTTGCGGCACGTTATCCCGGAATACCGGTCTTTCAGAAGCCTGTGCTGCCATCCCGGCTGACGCGCGCTCTGGCTTCCGCCTTTTCGTCGCATAGGGTGCAGCGAGCCTGATGCTGCGGAACGGCCCGGATTTCGCAACGGTTCTGAAGGAAGTCGAGGCTGACGCAAGCCCCGAGGAAAACACCCGCCCGCCGCAATTCGGGTTTGCTTCCACCGTCTTTTCCGTGGGTTTCGGCGATACGCCAGCACCCCCCCGCCAGCCGGACGATCTTGAAAGCCTATTCGATATTGAAAGCGTGCCGGAGGCTGCGCCCGAGCCTGAACAGGAAAGACAGGCAATAGAAGCGCGGATGCAGAAGCAGTCGCCGGATGTAATCCGCCAGGAGCTGGACCTGCATTCCGGCCTGAAACGCTCCGAACTGCAACGGCGGCGGCGCAGCTTTGCCGCAAGCAATCATCCGGACCGCCTGCCGGAAGAGTTTCGCCTTGCCGCGGAACAGCGAATGAAAACGGCGAATGCCCTGCTGGATGCAGCCATGGCTGACGCACCATCTTAAGGCTGAGCAACTTCCTTACGTTTTCAGCGCAATATCTTTTGCATTATAACAATAACGTGTTAGATTGCGGTTTCTGTGCCTGCGAAAGCTGTCGCACGCCGGAACCCTTTCCGTTGTCCGCAAGTCTGCGAATGGTTCAGCCCCGATAGTATGGGGCAATTTGCGCTTTGCTCAGCGGGAACGGTTCTGTCATATCGACGTTACACATTGGAATAGTTCCTAAAAGGTTTGAAAATGCCTCCTTATCGTTCGCGTACAACCACCCACGGTCGCAACATGGCCGGCGCGCGCGGCCTATGGCGCGCCACCGGCATGAAGGATGAGGATTTCGGCAAGCCGATTATTGCCGTGGTGAACTCGTTCACCCAATTCGTGCCGGGCCACGTTCACCTGAAGGACCTCGGCCAGCTCGTCGCGCGCGAAATCGAAAGCGCTGGTGGCGTGGCAAAAGAATTCAACACCATTGCGGTCGATGACGGCATCGCCATGGGTCACGACGGCATGCTCTATTCGCTGCCGTCGCGTGAACTCATCGCCGACTCGGTCGAATATATGGTCAATGCCCATTGCGCCGATGCGATGGTCTGCATTTCCAATTGCGACAAGATCACTCCCGGTATGCTGATGGCCGCTCTGCGCCTTAATATCCCGGTCGTGTTCGTTTCCGGCGGACCAATGGAAGCAGGCAAAGTCGTCTGGGACGATCAGGTCAAGAAGCTCGACCTCGTCGATGCGATGGTTGCAGCTGCCGACGACAGCTACACCGACGATCAGGTCAAGGCGATTGAACGCTCTGCCTGCCCGACATGCGGTTCGTGCTCAGGCATGTTCACCGCGAATTCGATGAACTGCCTCACCGAAGCGCTCGGCCTGTCGCTGCCGGGCAATGGCTCGACGCTCGCAACCCATGCCGACCGCAAGCGCCTCTTCGTGGAAGCCGGTCATCTGGTTGTTGATCTCGCCCGCCGTTATTACGAGCAGGACGACCAAAGCGTGCTGCCACGCTCGATTGCGAGCTTCCCGGCTTTTGAAAACGCCATGACACTCGACATCGCCATGGGCGGTTCGACCAATACGGTTCTGCATCTGCTTGCAGCTGCACAGGAAGCCGAGATCGACTTCACCATGGCCGACATCGACCGCCTGTCGCGCCGCGTGCCGGTGCTCTGCAAGGTCGCCCCTGCCAACAACACGGTTCACATGGAAGATGTGCATCGTGCGGGCGGCATCATGGGCATTCTCGGCCAGCTCGACAAGGCAGGCCTGATCAATACCGATCTGCCGACCGTGCACAGCGAAACGGTTGCCAAGGCGCTCGATCATTGGGACGTGACCCGCACCAACAGCGACATGGTGCACAAGTTCTATTCGGCGGCTCCCGGTGGCGTGCCGACGCAGGTTGCCTTCTCTCAGGAACGCCGCTTCGATCATGTCGATACCGACCGCGAAAAGGGCGTCATCCGCTCGAAGGAACATGCCTTCAGTCAGGATGGCGGTCTGGCCGTGCTTTACGGCAATCTGGCCGAAGACGGCTGCATCGTGAAGACGGCAGGCGTGGATGATTCCATCCTGAAGTTCTCCGGTCCGGCCCGCATCTTCGAAAGCCAGGATACCGCAGTACTCGGCATTCTGAATGGCAAGATCAAGGCTGGCGACATTGTGCTGATCCGCTATGAAGGTCCGCGCGGCGGCCCCGGAATGCAGGAAATGCTCTACCCGACCAGCTATCTGAAGTCGAAGGGCCTCGGCAAAGCCTGCGCGCTTATCACCGATGGACGTTTCTCGGGCGGCTCTTCGGGCCTCTCGATCGGCCACGTCTCGCCGGAAGCAGCCGAAGGCGGCACGATCGGGCTGGTGCGCGAAGGCGATATCATCGATATCGACATTCCGAACCGCAAGATCCACCTCGCCGTTGATGATGCGACGCTGGCCGAACGCCGCGCCGAGCAGGAAACAACCGGCTGGAAGCCTGCGGAAGAGCGCAGGCGGAAGATTTCCACCGCACTGAAAGCCTATGCCTCCATGGCAACCAGTGCCGCCAAAGGCGCGGTGCGGAAACTGCCGGATTGATTTCGTAAAAAAGTATTTTACTAAGGGCTCTTCGGAGCCCTTTTTATTTTTTCGGGAGACTGGAGATCATGAATTTCAGAACAATGCTATTTGCATCTATATCTGTTTCTTTATTATCAATTACTGCGACATACGGTGAAGAGCTCACCAAGCAGGATTATCTCGCACTCCCTGCGAAATCTTTGAAAATTTTCAATGTGCAATTCTCATCCAGAACATGGGAACTGCAATAAATCCATCTGCCTCTTCCTCCCTATTATCGACCAGCTTCACACAAAAGGCTTATGATCTTGGGAAGCAATATTATGAGGCACTAGAAAGCAACAAGATTAGTGTCATGGATCTCACGCTTGACATGTCTTCAGAGTTTAAACTGGACACAGTTGCAATCATGGCACGAGGCCCACAGGAAGTAATCGCTTTCAAATTAGGACGTATTTCAGTCAAAGCGACAACAGCCGACCTTCTTTATAAGGTTGGAGCTGTGAATGATGAGGGCGAAGTCGACACCTCCAAGTTCAGACAGAAATCTCCGGAACTTCTGGATGAATATTGCGACTTCGATGGACTGAACATGCCTGCTCCAATACTAGAGAAGCTGCAGCAGGACCTTAAATCATCCATCCATGAATAAGCTCAACGACTATTACTGAAGGACCCTCTCCACAGCAGGCATCAGATCGTTCTTCACTGACTCCGGCGTAAACGGCCCGACATGCTTGTAGACGATCTTGCCATTCTGATCGACGAGGAAGGTTTCCGGCACGCCGTAGACGCCCCATTCAATGGCTGAGCGTCCGGCACGGTCGGCACCGACTGCTGCAAAAGGATTGCCAAGATCGCCGAGAAAACGGCGCGCATTTTCCGGCTGGTCCTTGTAATTGAGGCCAACCACGCGGATACGTTCGTCCTTGGCGATTTCCATCAACAGCGGGTGCTCCTGACGGCAGGGAACGCACCACGATCCCCAGACATTCACCAGTGTCAGCTTGCCCTTAAACTCTTCGCTGTTGAGGCCAGGCACAGGCACGCCATCACGCACCAGCCCCTCGACGGGCGGCAGGTTCGTCGGTGGCGCATCCTTGCCGATCAGCGCGGAAGGGATCGTCGTATTGTCCCTGCCCGACAGAAGCTGGACTGCAAACACCGCCGCCAGTCCGACGAAAATCGCCAGCGGCAACAGGGCAACCCATGTGGAGCGCTTTTTCGGCGCGGCTGGCTTCTCGGTCGTTTCGGTCATTGTGCTTTACCGGGGGCTTTTGCAGAACGGCGGCGCACGCCCTGCGCCTCAAGCCGCTTCAATTCGTTTTTCTGGATACGCTGATCGATCAATATCCAGCCGATGGTGACGGCGAGTGCCGCGACCGTGATGCCATAGGATGCAAGAACATAGCCAAGATGGTTCATACTGCACCCTCCTGTGCTTTGCGATTGCGGTCGGCATTCCGTGCGGCAAGCTTCTTCATCGACGCCACGCGGCGGCGCCAGATTTCATTGCGCATGGCCATCATGTGCATGGTGAAAAACAGAAGTGAGAAGCCGATAGCCATCACGAAAAGCGGACGCAGCATGGATGCATCGATGGTCGGGCCGTCCATGCGGAAAACAGAGGCTGGCTGATGCAGCGTGTTCCACCAGTCGACCGAGAATTTGATGATCGGAATATTGATGAAGCCGACCAGTGTGAGCACCGCCACAGGTTTGGCGCTTTTCGCTGGATCGTCCATGGCGCGCGACAGCGCGATAATGCCGAGATACATCAGGAACAGCACGAAAACCGAAGTCAGCCGCGCATCCCACACCCACCACGTGCCCCACATCGGCTTGCCCCAGAGCGAACCGGTGGCGAGCGCAAGCGCGGTGAAGACGGCGCCCAAAGGAGCGGCTGCACGGATCGAGACATCGGCCAGCGGATGTCGCCAGACCAGCGTGCCCAGCGCCGAAACAGCCATGATCGAATAGCACATCATGGAAAGCCATGCGAAAGGCACATGAATATACATGATGCGAACCGTCATGCCCTGCTGGTAGTCTTCCGGCGACAGGAAAAAGACCATATAGAGACCAGTCGCCAGAAACAGTACCGAAAGCACGGCCAGCCATGGCAACACCTTGCCTGCAAAGGCAAGGAAGCGCGTGGGATTGGCCAGATCGAGCCAGCTCGTGGTTTTAACGGCGTCTTTGGTCATGTCTTTTTCCATGGCCTATACTTACCTTCCACCCCCGTGCCGTTCAATTGACCGTAATCAACTGCGTCAATCCGCCGAACTTTTCAGTGCCGCGCTCGCGGCCAGAGGCCCGAGGACGGCAAAGAACAGGGTGAGTGCTGCAAGAATAAGGAATGGCGCCAGAAAGGGCGCGTTGTCTACTGTCGCTCCATGCGAAGCTGATACACCGAAAATGAGCACCGGAATGGTGAGCGGCAGAACGATCACCGACACCAGCAACCCGCCACGCGGCAGCGCCACAGCAAGGGCTGCACCCACAGCGCCAATGAAGGCGATGGCAGGCGTTCCCACCAGAAGCGTCAGCGATGTTGCGCCGATTGCCGATGCATCCATGTTCATGAACAGGCCGAGCATTGGCGATGCGACCACCAGCGGCAGCACACTTGCCACCCAATGAGCCACGCATTTCACAAAAACCGTGAAGGCCAGCATGTGACTGTCCGCGCCGATCAGCAGCAGGTCGAGCGAACCATCCTCCCGGTCAGCCTGAAACAGCCGGTCGAGCCCCAGTAATGTCGCCAGCAACGCGCCGATCCACAGCATGGCAGGGCCGATGCGTGCGAGAAGATTGAGATCAGGCCCGACGCCGAAGGGCATCACCGAAATCACGGCCAGAAAGAATAGGATTCCGATCAGCGCGCCACCACCAGCGCGGAAACTGAGGCGCAAATCTCTCAGGAAAAGCGCCAGCATCAGGCAGCCTCGACTGCATAGGCGGCCATGTCGAGCGCGCTGACACCTTCAAGGCCAAGAGGAATATGCGTTGCAGCGACGATCATGCCGCCGTCCCGCATATGTCCGCGCATCAGCTCGGCGAAGCGGGCTTCGGACGCCTTGTCGAGACCAGCGGTCGGTTCATCGACGATCCAGAGCGGACGATGGCTGACCAGAAGCTTGGCAATGGAAACACGGCGCTTCTGCCCCGTCGACAGATAGCCGAAAGGCAGATGCTCCACGCCGGGCAGATCGACGGCTTCCAGCGCCTCATCGATCTCCGTTTGCGCAGCACCATTGAACTTCTGCCAGAAGGACAGGTTTTCACGCACGCTGAGCGCCGGTTTCATCGCGTTCTGATGGCCGAGATAATGGCAGGCGGCGCGCACCGGAAGAACTGTGCTATCCTCGCGAAGTTCCACCTTTCCTGCTTCTGGCAGAAGCAGGCCGCAGATGATTCGCAGCAGCGTGGACTTGCCCGAGCCATTCGGGCCTGTCACCACCAGCGCCTCGCCTTCACTGAGAGCAAAAGACAGGCCAGCGAAAATCGTTTCCCCGCCTCTCTCGCCCGCCAGATTTTCGGCTTCAAGCCGCATTTTATACCCTCTAAGCCCCGATAGATAATTGCCAGACCAATAGAACCGGAACCCCGGAAGATCTATGGAAAGGCATCGCAACATTTCGCCGCAAGGGGCCGAATTCACGATATTCTGTCTGGAATCGTTTTAGAAAACTCTCTATATGAGGGCTACCACGCCAGCGGTCGGCGTGGAAACCATTTTTGGCCGATCTCAACCTGTTGCCCTCAAGGACGCAGGCATCGGGACGGACAGCGGAAATGACTGCACCCGCACCTTGGCGCGTCCTTGAAACGCAGCAGAGGCGTTCGTCCTGGTTTTCCGGCCAGTAGCATGAAGGACGAACGCAGTGTCGCACATCGACAGCTTTAATTGCCGCAAAACCCTTACCGTAGGCGGTAAGGATTATGTTTATTACAGCCTGACCGAAGCCGAAAAGAACGGTCTCGAAGGCGTTTCCAAGCTTCCATTCTCCATGAAGGTTCTGCTCGAGAACCTGCTCCGCTTCGAGGACGACCGCTCCGTCAAGAAGTCGGACATCGAAGCTGTTGCCAAGTGGCTGAACGACCGCGGTTCCGCAGGCGCAGAAATCGCCTACCGCCCGGCCCGTGTACTGATGCAGGACTTCACCGGCGTTCCTGCCGTCGTTGACCTAGCAGCCATGCGCGATGGCCTCAAGGCTCTTGGCGGCGATCCGGAAAAGATCAACCCGCTCGTTCCCGTCGATCTCGTCATCGACCACTCGGTCATCGTCGACGAATTCGGCAATCCAAGCGCATTCAAGGCCAATGTGGACCTCGAATATCAGCGCAACGGCGAACGCTACCGCTTCCTTAAGTGGGGCCAGCAGGCATTCAAGAACTTCCGCGTCGTTCCTCCTGGCACCGGCATCTGCCATCAGGTGAACCTCGAATATCTCGCCCAGGCTGTCTGGACCAAGGAAGAAGACGGTGAAACCGTTGCCTATCCCGACACTTGCGTCGGCACCGACAGCCATACCACCATGGTCAACGGCCTTGGCGTGCTGGGCTGGGGCGTGGGCGGCATCGAAGCTGAAGCTGCCATGCTCGGCCAGCCGGTTTCCATGCTTCTGCCGGAAGTCGTCGGCTTCCGCCTGACCGGCAAGATCAAGGAAGGCGTGACCGCGACCGACCTCGTTCTCACCGTCACGCAGATGCTGCGCAAGAAGGGCGTTGTCGGCAAGTTCGTCGAGTTCTTCGGCGAAGGCCTCGAAAACATGACGCTGGCCGACCGCGCAACCATCGCCAACATGGGTCCGGAATATGGCGCGACCTGCGGCTTCTTCCCGGTTGACCGCGAAACGCTCAACTACATGAACACGACCGGCCGCGACGAGCATCGCATCGAACTCGTTGAAGCTTATTGCCGCGCACAGGGCATGTGGCGCGACAAGGGTGCAGCCGATCCGGTCTTCACCGACATTCTCGAACTCGACATGAGCGACGTCGTACCGTCGATGGCCGGTCCGAAGCGTCCGGAAGGCCGCATCGCACTGGAAAACATCGCTTCCGGTTTCGCCACCTCGCTCGAAAACGAGTACAAGAAGACCACCGGCCAGACCGCGCGTTATGCCGTTGAAGGCGAAGACTATGATCTCGGCCATGGCGATGTGGCGATTGCCGCCATCACGTCGTGCACCAACACCTCGAACCCGAGCGTGCTGATCGCGGCCGGCCTTCTGGCCCGCAACGCAGTTGCCAAGGGCCTCAAGACCAAGCCTTGGGTCAAGACCTCGCTTGCTCCCGGTTCCCAGGTCGTTGCCGCCTATCTCGAATCCGCTGGCCTCCAGAAGGATCTCGATGCGCTCGGCTTCAACCTCGTCGGCTTCGGCTGCACGACCTGCATCGGCAATTCCGGTCCGCTGCCTGCTCCGATCTCCAAGACGATCAACGAAAAGGGCCTGATCGCGGCTGCCGTTCTTTCCGGCAACCGTAACTTCGAAGGCCGTGTTTCGCCGGACGTTCAGGCCAACTACCTGGCTTCGCCGCCGCTCGTCGTCGCCCACGCTCTTGCCGGTACGGTCACCAAGGACCTGACCAAGGAGCCGCTCGGCGAAGACAAGGACGGAAACCCAGTATTCCTGCGCGACATCTGGCCTTCCTCTCAGGAAATCCAGGAGTTCATCGCCAAGAACGTCACCCGCAAAATCTTCTCCGAAAAATATGCGGATGTGTTCAAGGGTGACGAAAACTGGCAGGCCGTTCAGGTTCCTGCGGGCCAGACCTATGCATGGGACGACAACTCGACCTATGTGCAGAACCCGCCTTACTTCGTCGGCATGGGCAAGTCGGCTGGCACGATCGGCGACGTCAAGGGTGCCCGCATTCTGGGTCTCTTCGGCGACAAGATCACGACCGACCATATTTCGCCTGCCGGTTCTATCAAGGCACAGTCGCCAGCTGGCAAGTACCTCATCGACCATGGTGTCGGCGTGGCTGACTTCAACCAGTACGGCACGCGTCGCGGCAACCATGAAGTGATGATGCGCGGCACCTTCGCAAACATCCGTATCCGCAACCACATGCTGGGCGAAAACGGACGTGAAGGTGGCTACACCATCCACTATCCGTCGAAGGAAGAAACCTCGATCTATGATGCTGCCATGCAGTACAAGGCCGAGGGCGTTCCGCTCGTCGTCTTCGCAGGCGTCGAATACGGCAACGGTTCTTCGCGTGACTGGGCTGCCAAGGGCACCAACCTGCTCGGCGTCAAGGCCGTGATCGCGCAGTCGTTCGAGCGTATCCACCGCTCCAACCTCGTCGGCATGGGCATTGTGCCTTTCGTCTTCGAGGAAGGCACGAGCTGGCAGACACTCGGCCTCAAGGGCGATGAAATGGTCACCATCGAAGGTCTTGCCGATGTGCGTCCGCGCCAGAAGGTCGACGCTTCGATCACTTTTGCCGATGGCACGGTGAAGAAGGTTCCGCTCATCTGCCGCATCGATACGCTGGACGAGCTCGACTACATGAAGAACGGCGGCATTTTGCAGACCGTTCTGCGCGATCTCGCTGCTTAATCAGCACGCGCTTGAAATTCAGAAGCCGCCGGAGAAATCCGGCGGCTTTTTTATTTTGGATTAGAGCGTTTCCGTTTTTCTCTGAATCGAATGCGCTTCCCAAATCAGTTTTGTTCTGATTCACTGATGCTGGCTGGATGGAGGCCAGCGTTGGATGACCGCACCGATATCGAATGATCTTCGAGAGCGCGTTATTGCCGCCGTGCTGAGTGGCGAAAGCGTTCGTTCAGTGGCGACGCGGTTTGAAATTGCCGCATCTTCAGTCGTAAAATGGTCCCAGCGCCATCGTGCGACCGGATCGGTTCATCCCGGCAAGATGGGCGGCCACCGCAAGCGGATACTCGAACCGCATCGTGATATCATTGTGCAACGGCTCGCCGAGAACCCACACCTGACACTCCATGGCCTGAAGGCGGCGTTGACCGAGCGGGGTATTTCCGTCTCGCACAATACGATCTGGGAATTCATTCGCAGTGAAGGGCTGCGCTTCAAAAAAAACACTATTCGCCCTTGAGCAAGCTCGTGCCGACGTCGCTCGCAAAAGACAGCGCTGGAAGACCCTGCAAAATCACCTTGATCCCGAACGGCTGGTCTTCATTGATGAGACCTGGATCAAGACCAACATGTCGCCGATCAGAGGCTGGGGTCCAAAAGGCAAGCGACTGCGGGCATTTGCACCGCATGGCCACTGGCGCACGCTGACATTCCTGGGCGCTTTGAGAAACGATCAGCTTACAGCACCCTGTGTCTTCGACGGACCGATGAACGGCCAGTGTTTCCGCGCCTATGTCGAGCAGCAGTTGGTCCCGGTGCTCAAGCCAGGCGACATTGTCGTCATGGACAATCTCGGCAGCCATAAGTCGGCAACCATCCGTCAATTGATCAAAGCCGC
>NZ_JBCAUP010000015.1:0-131467 GCF_038433355.1 Brucella cytisi | reverse complement strand
GGCATAAAAAGGGGACTCAAGAGACCGAGGCGCTTGGCCGATCGCGCGGCGGTTTCACAACCAGGCTCCATGCCCGGTGCGATGCGAAAGGCCGACCGCTCGGCTTTGTCCTGACGCCCGGACAAACGCATGACACCCAAGGCTTCGCGCCTTTGTTCCGGATGATCTCCGACCGGATCGAGGCGTTCCTCGCCGACAAGGGGTACGACGCTGACGCCATTCGCGAAGAGATCGCCCGCGCCGATATCGAGGCCGTCATTCCGACAAAGAGCAACAGACGCCAACCAATCCCGCACGACAAAGCCAAATACAAATGGCGCAATCAGATCGAGCGCCTCTTCAACAAGCTCAAGAACTGGCGACGGGTCGCAACCCGATACGACAAGACCAAGGAATCCTACCTCGGTTTCGTCGCAATCGCTGCAGTCAAACTATGGATACCCTTTGTCCACGAGCGCTAGTCAGGCTGCAACGCCCACCGCTATTCGTTCCAACAAGTACATGGATAGTATGATCACCGCTGCGTCAAAAGGCAATTATCATCCGTCATCGCTTCAAGTTAGAGGCCGCAGTCAAACAGCGCTCCTACAGTATAACTCGTAACTTTATGAACCATTTTGTTTCGCACCGCTCGTCAGTTCGACCGGCGGCTGTTTCGTTTGGAAGCAAATTGCGCTAGTGAGTGGCAATGGCGCAGAAGAAAGCAAACGAAGTCGATAGTTTTCTGGCAAGGCCGACGAGTTCGTTTCCGGTCGTGCTGCTTTACGGCCCCGACAAGGGGCTGGTGAGCGAGCGTGCGCGCCGTTTTGCCGAAGCAAGCAAACTGCCGCTGGACGACCCATTCGCCGTCATTCGCATGGAAGCGGATGAGATCGAAGCCGATCCGGCGAAACTCGCCGATGAAGCTCGCACCATCTCTATGTTCGGTGGCCAGCGCCTGATCTGGATCAAGAATGCCGCAGGCCAGAAGAAGCTGGCGGAAGCGATCAAGCTGCTTGCGACCGAACCGCCACTTGAGACATTCGTTCTGGTCGAAGCCGGAGATCTCAAGAAAGGCGCGGGTCTGCGTAGCGCCGTCGAGAACGCTTCGGCAGGTATGGCCTTGCCCTGCTATTCCGACGACAGCCGCGGTATCGATGGTGTCATTGATGACGTTCTGGCGGAATGGAAGATGCAGATCACACTCGACGGGCGGCAGCTGCTGCGGGCAAGTCTGGGCGGTGATCGTCTTGCCACGCGGGGTGAACTCGAAAAGCTCTGCCTCTATGCTCGCGGCAAGGAGCGGATCGATATAGACGATGTGCGTGAAGCGGTCGGCGATGTCGCCGGTCTTTCCACCGACGAGGTGATCGATGCGGTTTTGGCTGGCGATCTTCCGCGTTTCGAAGTCTCCTTCGACCGTGTCGTGAAATCCGGCACCGCGCCGTTTCTGTTGCTCAACACGGCGATGCGCCAGTTTCAGCAGGTACAGACCTTGCGCCACATTGCCGATACCGAGCGTAAAAGCCCGTCCGTCGTTGTGGCTGCGGCTCGTCCGCCAATCTTCTTCAACCGTAAGAAACTGGTCGAGAATTCAGTAAGCCGCTGGACCGGCGAAAGCCTTGCGCGCGTTATGGAGCGTCTGCAGCGCGCCGTTCTCGAAAGCCGCCAAAATGCGACGCTTGCTATCCCCATCATCCGCCAATGCCTGCTGGCAATCAGCGTTGAGTCACTTCGAAATGCTCGGCGTTAAAGTCTGTTTCGAAGTTCTGGTGCAATTAATGTAGGCCGAGATCGGCCTCGATTGCGGGTTTGCCACATCCCAATTGTGAGCTGCTACGCTTAGCAGCTCGAAACCATGATCAAATTGAGCAATAGTTTTTTCATCTGCCTCATAAGCTGGATGGCTTGGTGCTGGATGGTTCTCAAGCCAAGTACAGAGTAAGAATAACAACATATCCCGGTCGGAGTGACCTATGAAATATTGAACAGTTTTATCTGATGGCGACCTAAAAACAGCAGATAATACTCTCTGAATTCAATTTAAAAATTTAAAACAGAGATAATTATGAATTCTTCTTTAAAGAAAGAGAATTAATGAAAATATATACCAATTGGAGCCCATTTGAAACCCAAGTTTATGACCAATCGTGCGGAGATGATCAAGAAATAGATAATGATTTCGGTAAAAACGTCGGCGCTGGATTTATCATGGATGCTGAAGGAAAATCATTAACTCTGAGTGCCGGCTCTGACGTTTACTGGCCTGACTCCGGAATTGATCCTGATGCTTTTCTCGACACAGTCACAGAGTTTGGCATTTTGTCCGGCCATTTTGTGTTAGCCCAGCACACGAGTAACGCATTAAACCTGGGAACTGAGCGTTCTTTCAGCTTAACTCTACAGCGTGAAGGTTCGATGGTTTTGGAACACCCTGCTGTTCAAATGGAAACGAGATCGCGCGGTGAGTATGGTGGTACGCGGGTTGAAATGTATGATGCTTCACAGCTGACTTTCTCAGGCAGAATATTTACTGGGGGGAGAGTTTTTTGTCTATAACAATGCCAAACTAAATTTCCTCGAAAACACCGTAAGGCCTTACACTTGCCTAACGAAACTGTATGACACATCGGAATTCAATCTCTCAACGAACAAAATAGATGCAGATAATTCACCCGAGAGGGAATGGCGGATTTCTCTTGCTGATGGTTCGCCGCAGTTAAATATTCTGGCTCAGACAAGTGGAGGAGATCCTCTTCAGACCCAGAATGAAGCAGCTCCGTATCCAGAAGCAATTCTGGATTTTGGTGCAAGCTCCAGAGGGACTATTGCTATTGATATGCCTGACGCTAACGCATTCATGTTAACTCTCTTGGATAGCAGAAAGACGTTTTCCGTTAACGGAAAGCCCGTTTACGTCGGCAATAGCGGTCAATTTAATCACAGTTTTCAAAATGGTGTACAGCGAAACGGTTTTACGACCGGCGTCATGACTATCACCAAGGTGAGATAGAAAATAAGAGCTCAGCCCTATCAAGTGGGGCATCTGCTCCATGTCCGGCTTCAAGTCCGACGCCGCCGCGAGCCTTATACTTTCCGGCGTTTAGCTCATTCATATAATGGCTGGCAGCAAGGCATCTTTGCACCGGCCCCCTATGTAAAAGGGAAGTCGGCGATGCGCAGCGGAGTATCGGTTGCAATACTACTGCGCTGTGCGCCGTCAACATGAGGCTCCTATTCGATCAGCAGGGCATCGTCATCGAGCGTCTGGCCGCGTACCTTGCGGAACATTTCGATGAGGTCTTCAACACCCAGCGTCTTACGCTTGTCGCCGGTCACGTCGAGCAGGATCTTGCCGCCATGCAGCATGATCGTGCGATCGCCATAATCGAGCGCCTGCCGCATGGAATGGGTGACCATCAGCGCGGTCAGCTTGTTCTCGGCAATCAGCGTCCGGGTCAGTTCCATGACGAATTCGGCCATGCCGGGATCTAGCGCTGCCGTATGCTCGTCGAGCAGCAGTACTTCCGAACCGGAAAGCGTTGCCATGATCAGTGACAGGGCCTGACGCTGGCCGCCGGAGAGAAGCTCCATGCGGTCCTGCATACGGTTTTCCAGCCCCAGATTGAGGCTCGCCACACGCTCGCGAAACCATGCGCGACGCTTGGAATTGAGCGCGTGGGTGAGGCCGCGCGTCTTGCCGCGCGAAGCAGCCAGAGCAAGGTTTTCCTCGATTGACAGTGTACCGCAGCTGCCTGCCAGCGGGTCCTGGAACACGCGGGCGACAAGACCGGCCCGCTCGGCAGTGGGCTTGCGGGTCACATCCTTGCCACTGATGACCACTTTGCCAGCAGTGGGGATCACATCGCCTGCAAGAACGCCCAGCATCGTGGATTTGCCTGCACCGTTCGACCCGATGACCGTGACGAAGGAACCCTGGTCCATGGTCAGATTGATCTTGTTCAAGACCTGCTTTTCGAGCGGAGTGCCGCGACCGAACACGACATCGAGATTGGAAAGTTCGATCATGCCGATGCTCCTCCGCGACGCAGGCGCGGCAATATCAGGGCGAAGGTAACGAGAAGGGCGGTCGCAATGTTGAGATCGGATGCCTGCAGGCCAAGAATGTCACCATTCGAAAGCGCAAACTGGATGGCGATACGATAGATGATCGAGCCCAGCACACAGCCAATCAGGATGATCAGAATGAAACGGCTGCGCAACAGCGTTTCACCGATGATGACCGCTGCAAGGCCGACCACGATGGTGCCGACGCCCGAGGTCACATCGGCAAAGCCGTTGGTCTGTGCGAAGAGCGAGCCACCGAGCGCCACCAGTGCGTTCGACAGCGCCATGCCGAGATAGATCTGCCTGTCGGTACGAACGCCCTGTGCACGCGCCATTCTCGGATTGGCGCCGGTTGCGCGCATGGCAAGACCCATATCGCTTTCCAGAAAGCGCCAGACGACAAATACCGCAATGGCGACCAGCACGAAAAGGAACAGCGGACGTACATAATACTCGGGAATGCCGTGACCGAAGAACGGCGTCAGCATGGTGTCCTGATTGATGAGCGCGATGTTGGGACGCCCCATGACGCGCAGATTGACGGAGAACAGCGCGATCATGGTCAGAATGGAGGCGAGAAGATTGAGAATCTTGAAACGCACGTTCAGCGTCGCTGTCACAAGCCCGGCAGCAGCACCCGCAACCATGGCGATGGCTGCCGCCAGCCAGGCATTCATGCCCGCCAGGATCAGTACACCGGTTACGGCAGCGCCCAGCGGAAACGAACCGTCAACCGTCAGATCGGGGAAATCGAGGACGCGGAACGCCAGATAGACGCCGATGGCTACAAATGCGAAGACGAGGCCCAATTCGACCGCACCCCAGAAGGCGATCTGACTCACAATGTCATTCCTTGTTTCTCGCCGTGACCAAAACGAAAGACTTGCACATCAACGCATCGTCAATCGTCGCTTTACGGAAATCGGGATTCCGACTGTTCCGCTCGGCCAGCTTCAGTCACGACCGGTTTTGTTTTGAGTTTGTCCGCCAGCTGTCGAGCTGTGCCAGACCATTCCCCGGTTGTTTATGCGAAACCGCATTTTTGCGGCTTTATATCTCAGGCGGGATACAACCCACAAGTTCCAGTGTGCAAGCAATATCGCCGGGCGGACCCCGAAATGCGGCACTTTGTGGGGCAATTGCAACATAGAGCATTTCCACCTGATTTCTGCCGTTGGAAATGCTTTACCTATTTTTAACACGCATCTTATCCGAAAACCGGTTCCCACTTTTCGGGATGCGCTCTAGTGGTTTGATTCCGACATTTGCATCCCTTGAATATGAGCGCCGGGCAAATGTCGGAAGGAAAAAAGACCATTATTAACTTTATGAATCTAGTGGATTTTTCGAATTTGACGTTTGAAACGTGATTTATATGGGACGGGTATCAAACGTCAAATTCAATCCACTAGCAAAAAGGCGAAGCCTTTTGAGGCTTCGCCTTTCTTTATCTTGGTTTCGAGTTCTATCAGTTGATCTTGCTGGTCGCGCGGTCGATAACGGCCTGCGGGAATTCGACGCCCATCTTCTTGGCAGCGCCAAGATTGATGACGAGATCGGTGCCCTTGGCGATGTCGACAGCGATATCGCCTGGCTTTTCACCCTTGAGAATCTTCACCACGACGGCACCGGTCTGCTTGCCGACATCGTAATAGTTGAAGCCGAGGGCAGCGAGTGCACCACGCTTGACCGAATCCGTGTCTGCAGTGAAGAGCGGCAGCTTGCTTTCTTCAGCAACACCGACGGCGCTTTCCAGAGCCGAAACGATGGTGTTGTCGGTCGGAACATACATGGCGTCTGCACGGCCGACGAGGGCGCGCGCTGCACCCTGAACTTCAGCCGACTTGGTGGCAGCCGATTCAACGATTTCGATGCCTTCGGCGGAAGCAGCTTCCTTCAGTGCGGCCAGGAGCGACACGGAATTGGTTTCGCCGGAATTGTAGAGATAACCGAGCTTCTTGATGTTCGGCATCACTTCCTTGATGAGCTTGATATGCTCTGCCACCGGCGACATATCGGAAAGACCGGTCACGTTGCCGCCTGGCTTTGTCATGTCCTTGACGAGCTGCGCGCCGAGCGGATCGGAAACAGCGGTGAACACGACAGGAATATCGCGGGTTGCCGAAACGACAGCCTGTGCCGATGGCGTAGAGATCGGAACGATCACATCCGGGCCTTCGCCGACGAACTGGCGGGCGATCTGCGCTGCGGTTGCCGGGTTGCCCTGCGCGGACTGATAGACGAATTTGAGATTTTCGCCTTCCTTGTAGCCAGCTTCGGCCAGCGCGTCCTTCACGCCGTCGCGCGCGGCGTCGAGGGCCGGATGTTCAACGATGGCGGTTACGGCGACGGTTACGTCTTTTGCCTGTGCCGAGGTGGCAATGGCCGTTGCGGCCAGCAAGGCCAGAAGCATAGAACGCATGAAAATCTCCCCTGTTTTGGTGCGTTGCTTATCGGCAAACACCTTTTCTCCAATAACCTCAGATTGAAGGTTTATCCGCCAGATTTGAGGCTTAATCGGGTCCGGATAGACTGTCAACGTGTGGGGTAATCTGTCAGGCAGCCTGTCCGGCAACCTGTCCGGATTGAACACGATAAGCCCGCAACTAAAAGCGGCTCGAATTCTGACGGGGTTCAAATGCTGAACACTGTGTTCAGCACCCTTTCAATCTGGCGGCGCGCCGCCATATTTGGCGATAACAATTATCTTTTGCCCGCAATCAGGGAACATCATCATGAAGAAAATCGGCTTTCTTTCCTTCGGTCATTGGTCGCCATCGCCGCAATCGGGAACCCGTTCCGCAAGCGATGCGCTTCTGCAATCGATTGACCTTGCTGTTGCCGCCGAGGAACTGGGCGCGGACGGCGCCTATTTCCGTGTGCATCATTTTGCGCGCCAGCTTGCCTCGCCATTTCCGCTGCTTGCAGCTGTCGGCGCCAAGACGAGCAAGATCGAGATCGGCACGGCCGTCATCGACATGCGGTATGAAAACCCGTTCTATATGGTTGAAGATGCAAGTGCTGCGGACCTGATCTCCAAGGGCCGTCTGCAGCTCGGCATTAGCCGCGGCTCGCCGGAACAGGTGATCGATGGCTGGCGTTATTTCGGTTATGCGCCGGAAGAGGGCAAGACCGATGCCGATATGGGGCGCCAGCATGGCGAGGTGTTCTTCGAAGCGCTGAAGGGGCAGGGCTTCGCCCAGCCAAATCCGCGCCCGATGTTTCCGAACCCTCCCGGTCTGCTGCGCATTGAGCCGCATTCGGAAGGTCTTCGGGATCGCATCTGGTGGGGTGCCGCCTCGGATGCGACAGCGATCTGGGCGGCAAAGCTTGGCATGAATTTGCAAAGCTCGACCCTGAAGAAGGACGAGTCGGGCGAGCCGTTGCATATCCAGCAGGCCAAGCAGATCCGCGCCTATCGTGAAGCCTGGAAGGAAGCCGGACATACGCGCACGCCGCGTGTTTCGGTGAGCCGCAGCATCTTCGCGCTGGTTGATGATCGCGACCGGGCCTATTTTGGTGGCGGAAGCAACGAGCAGGATTCCATCGGCTATATCGAGGAAGATCTGCGGGCGGTCTTTGGTCGGTCTTATGCGGCTGAACCGGATAAGCTCATCAAGCAACTCGAAAAGGATGAGGCGATTGCTGAAGCCGATACGCTGCTTCTCACGGTGCCGAACCAGCTTGGTGTTGACTACAACGCGCATGTAATCGAGTCGATCCTCAAGCATGTTGCGCCAGCACTTGGCTGGCGCTGAGTACTCTTAAAGACAGGCGGTGCAAGCATGTCTCCCGAAAGTGGAAACCGGTTTCGGGATAAAGATATGCGCAGAAACAGGCCACCGCCTGTTTTCATTCCATGCCGTAAATCGCCAGAAGCTGTTTCATGCGGCTGATGGCGAGGTCTGGCTGGTCGAGAACATTGGCCTGATCGGCAAGGCGGAATATGTCGGCGTAATGCGAAATGCCACGCGCCGACTGCATTCCGGCTGGCATGGTGAAATGGTTCTGGTGACCGTTCAGCCAGGCCAGGAACACGACGCCAGCCTTGTAATATTGTGTCGGTGCCTCAAAGATTTTCCGTGATAGCGGCACGGTTGGCTCAATGATCGCGCGGAAGCGGGCATTGTCGCCTGCGGCCAGTGCCGCGAGCGCGCTGGAAGCCTGTGGTGCGACCGCATCAAAGATACCGAGCAGCGCATGACTGTGCTTGTTTCCGTCGCCTTCGATCAGCGGCGCATAGTTGAAATCATCACCTGTGAAACACAGAACACCTTCCGGCAGGCGGTCGCGCAGTGCGATTTCGTAGCGCTCCTCCAGCAGCGAGATTTTGATGCCTTCCACCATGTCGCGATGGGCTCTAATGATGCCGATAACTGTATCAAGCGCATCGTCGAAATTTTCCGAACCCCAATAGCCTTTAAGCTGCGGATCGAACATATCGCCCAGCCAGTGCAGCACGACCTTGTCGCGGGCTTGACCGAGAATCCGGCCATAGACCTTGGCGTAATCGTCGGGGGACCTGGCGATGTGCACCAGGGCACGGCTTGCCATCAGGATGAAACGCCCGCCATGCTTTTCGATGAACCCGGCCTGTGTCTCATAGGCCCTGATGACGTCATCAAGGCTTTTCGCATCGGCGGGATCAAGATGATCAGTGCCTGCACCGTTTGCGAGATCGGCGCCCGCTACGGTCTTGCTGTCTGCCAGCGAACGACGGATCAGTTCCTGCGCACCTGCCCAGTTCAGTCCCATGCCGCGCTGTGACGTATCCATCGCTTCCGCGATCTTGAAGCCGAGGCTCCACAGATGATGCCGGAAAGCCATGGTCGCATCCCAGTCGATCGCCGGGTCGTTCCATGGACGGGCATCTTTCAGCGGATCGGAAACCACATGCGCTGCTGCATAGGCAATGCGATTGAACTGCGGCGGGTTTGCTGGACGTGAGGTTGGTGTCCCGGTCAGCGTGTAGGAATGCAGGCTTCCCTTGCTATCCGGCAATGTCACTTGATGGTTGCTCATGCCCTTATCGTTCCTCCGCCTGAATATCTGATTGTTAGTTTAGAACGTTCCAAATGACAATCCGGTCAAAAATTGAGGCAGAAATGTGATTTGCGTGATTATAGGCAAAAAGTACACGCTTTCGCAGAAAATGCGTCTAGAAACCGGCTTTCAATTGTGGCGAAGCGAAGGAAAATTGCTGTTTCCGCCTCCGCTCTTGACACTATTGGAACGTTCCAATTAAATCAGCAATCGAAACCGGAGCAGGGCATGAGTAAGAACAGCGTCACCGTTATCGACATTGCGCGCGAGGCAGGCCTGTCGAAATCGACTGTCTCGCTGGTGCTGCGTGGTAGTCCGCTTGTTCATGCCGAAACCCGGGCCAAGGTGCAGGAGGCAATCGAGAAACTCGGTTATGTTTATAACCGTTCGGCTGCCAATCTCCGTCAGGCGAAGTCGAAAATTATCGGCCTTGTGGTCAATGATCTGACCAACAGTTTCTTTGCCGAGCTTGCGGTGGGTGTTGATCGCGTCATGCAGTCGGCGGGCTATGTGCAGTTTCTCGCCAACACCGCGGAAAGCATTGATCGTCAGCGCGAGGTGATTGCCTCGATGCGTGAACATGGCATTGCCGGGCTGATCGTTTCGCCAGCGCGTGGAACCGAGGCTAATGATCTGAAACCACTGGCAAAAAGTGGCCTGCCGGTTGTGCAGATGGTGCGTGATGTGCCGGGATCGGGCGTTTCATCCATCGTTTCGGATAACCGCGGCGGCGTGGCAAAGGCGGTTGAGCATCTGGTGTCGCTGGGGCATCGCGTAATCGCTTTCATGGGCGGTTATGCCGATACGGCGGTGTTTTCCGAACGGGTTGCGGGCTATCGTGCGGGACTTGAGCAGGCGGGCATCGTGTTTGATGATGCGCTGGTCTTCACCGCAGCACCTTCACGTGCGGGCGGTGTGGAAGCGCTGGAACAGATGCTGCGGCATGGCATGAAACCGACCGCTGCGGTGTGCTTCAACGATGCCGTGGCTTTTGGTGTCTGCGACGGTTTGCGTGCTGCAAATCTGGAGCCGGGCCGGGATTTCGGGGTGGTTGGTTTTGACGATGTGATCGAAGCAAAGACTGCTGTTCCGGCGCTAACGACTGTGGCTGTTGATCCGCAAGGTTTGGGAGAACGTGCGGCGCAGCTTTTGCTGAAACAGATCAATTCTGAACGGGTGGAGGCTGAGGCGCAGCGCTTGTCGGTGCGTCTTGCGGTGCGTGCAAGTTGTGGTGCGCCGTTCAAAAATGAGGAGAAATTCGCATGGCAAAGTGGGGCCTCATAGGCGCAAGCACCATTGCAAAAGAATGGGTGATCGGAGCTATTCGCGTCACCGGTGGCGAAGTAGTGTCCGTTTACAGTACCAATGCTGAGCGTGGCGAAACTTATGCCCGCGAAAACGGAATTGCCCGTTCTGTGACAAGCCTTGAAGCGCTGCTGGCCGATCCGGAAATCGACGCTGTCTATATCTCCACCACCAATGAATTGCATCGCGATCAGGCAATTGCCGCTGCCAAAGCGGGCAAACATATCCTCTGCGAAAAGCCGCTGGCACTGACGCTGAGCGACGCGCATCAGATGCTGAAAGCCGTGCGTGAGGCTGGCGTGGTGGCTGGCACCAATCATCACTTGCGCAATGCCGCAAGCCACCGTGTTATGCGTGACGCAATTGCCAGTGGGAAGATTGGCAAGGTGCTTGGCGCACGCGTTTTCCATGCGGTTTATCTGCCGCCACATCTGCAAGGCTGGCGCATCGAGCGACCCGATGCGGGCGGTGGCGTCATTCTCGATATTACCGTGCATGATGCCGATACGCTGCGTTTCGTGCTGGGTGAAAACCCCGTGGAGGCTGTCGCTTTCAGCCAGCAGGGCGGATTAAGCGGCGAGGGACTGGAAGATGGCGTGATGGGCGTTTTACGCTTTCCATCCGGCGTCATCGCCCAGCTCCACGATGCTTTCACGACCAAATATGCGGAAACCGGCTTTGAAGTGCATGGTAGCGAAGGCTCGCTCATTGCACGCAATGTCATGACGCAAAAGCCGGTCGGTTCGGTGCTGTTGCGTAACAAGGACGGCGAGCACGAATTGCCGCTCGACCAGAAGAATCTCTACGAAACCGCCTTGAAGGCTTTCCATGATGCTGTTGCTGGCAAGGGCCAGCCATCGGCAACATTGGAGGATGGCATCTGGTCGCTGGCGACCGGGCTTACCGTGCTTGAGGCCGCAAAGACCGGCAAGGCAATTGCCGTTCATTCAGGACTTTGAACATTATGAGCAAACATATTTCATTTGCGGAAGCAGCCGCACTTATTCCCGACAACGCTGTCGTTTCGGTCTCTTCATCGAGCGGTCTTGGCTGCCCGGATATGATGCTGAAGGCCATTGGCGAGCGTTTTGGTGAAACCGGTCATCCCCAGAATATTACCACACTGCACCCGATTGCTGCGGGCGACATGAGCGGCATCAAGGGTGTCGATTACATCGCCAAGAAGGGACTTCTCAAGAAGATCATCGGCGGTTCCTATCCGTCAGGGCCGTCGAGTGCCGAGCCGCCGCTGATCTGGCAGATGATCACCAATAACGAGATTCCGGCCTATAATATCCCTTCCGGCATTCTGTTCGACATGCATCGTGAGGCTGCTGCCAAGCGCCCCGGCGTGCTGACCAAAGTGGGGCTTGATACCTTCGTTGATCCCAAGCGTCAGGGATCCGCAATGAACGATAAGGCGCGCGAAGAGCCCGTCGTCAAACAGGTCAGTTTTGAAGGTGAGAATTGGCTGTATTTTCCCAATATCGTGCCGCATGTGACCATCATCCGGGCAACGACTGCCGATGAACGTGGCAATCTAACTTATGAACATGAGGGCGCTTATCTTGGCGGGCTGGATCAGGCGCTGGCTGCACGCAACAATGGCGGTATCGTCATTGCGCAGGTGAAGCGCATTGCCAAGGAAGGCACGCTGAAACCGCATGATGTGCGCCTGCCGGGCGTGCTGGTGGATTATATCGTGGTCGATCCCGACCAGAAGCAGACCACGCAGACGCTTTATGATCCGGCGATTTCGGGCGAGATTTTTCGCCCCCTCGATACGTTCCGTTTGGCCGAGTTCAATATTCAGAAAGCGATTGCGCGGCGTGTCGCACAGGAGTTGCAAGCGGGAAGTGCGGTCAATCTTGGCTTCGGCATTTCCGCCAATGTGCCACGCATTCTGCTGGAAGAGGGCCTGCATGGCGCGGTGACATGGGTGATCGAGCAGGGTGCTGTCGGCGGCGTGCCGCTTCTCGACTTTGCCTTTGGCTGTGCGTCCAATGCTGACGCCTATATGCCGTCACCCTATCAGTTCACCTATTTTCAGGGGGCGGGCTTCGACGCCTCGCTTCTATCCTTCCTTGAGATCGGACGCGACGGTTCGGTCAATGTGTCGAAGCTGTCATTCCGCCCGCATGTGACCGCTGGCGCTGGCGGCTTTGTCGACATTACTGCGCGGGCCAAGAAGATTGTCTTCTCAGGCATGTTCAATGCAGGGGCGAAATTGTCGGTCACTGATGGCAAGCTGGTGATCGAGAAGGAAGGCAAGCTTAAAAAGCTCGTCAATGAAGTGGAGCATGTCACTTTCTCCGGCCCGCGTGGTGTCGAGCAGGGACAGGACATTACCTATGTTACCGAACGTGCGGTTCTGAAGCTGACGCCAGAAGGGATTGTGCTGACCGAGATTGCGCCGGGTGTGGATTTGCAGATGCATATTCTTGATCAGGCTGAGTTTCCGCTGATCGTTTTGGATCAGCTTAAAATCATGGATGAGGCACTGTTCCGCGACGAGCCGATCGGCCTTGAATTGCCGCAAAAGCCTGCGCGAAAGCTGGAGGCATAAATGGCTCAACGGATCGAAATCTCGATTGAGAACCACATCGCCGTCGTGACCATCAAGCGGCCCGAAAAGCTCAATGCATTTGATATCGAGCTGTTGCAGGAACTGTCTGCCGCCTGTGATCATGTGGAGGCCGATGGCTCGGTGCGGGTTGCGATCCTGACCGGCGAGGGCAAGGCTTTTTCCGCAGGCGGCGACATCAAAGCTTGGGGCGGCATGGAACCGGCAGAGTTCGGCCATGCCTGGGTGCGCTATGGTCATCGCGTGTTCGAGAGGCTTGCGACTTTGCGTGTACCGCTGATTGCAGCGATGAACGGTCATGCGCTGGGCGGCGGGCTGGAACTGGCAGGCGCTGCCGATATCCGTATCGTTGAGCGACAGGCCAAGATCGGCCTGCCGGAAACTTCGCTCGGCATGATCCCTGGCTGGTCGGGCACACAGCGTCTTGTGCACCGTTTCGGCGCGCAGATCGTGCGCCGTATGGTGCTGGGTGGCGAAATGTTCACCGCAGAAGAAGCGCTGTCACATGGGCTGGTGGATCATGTGGTGGAGACGGGTGCAGCGTTACAGGCGGCGCAGGATTATGCAGCGCGGGTGGCCAAACGCGGACCCGCCGCACTCGAAATTTCCAAATTGATGTTGTCCGTCGCCAACGCCGAGGACAATGGCACGGCAGTCGAGGCGCTGGGTTCCATTCTTGTCGCCAAGACCGATGATCTGAAAGAAGGCGTGCGCTCGTTTACCGAAAAGCGCGAAGCGAATTTTGAAGGAAAATGGTGATGAGCATTGTTGTAAAACCACAGCCGCTGAATGGGCTGGAAGTGCGTGAATTCTCGATGCTGATCGATGGCAAATGGGTTAGCAGTCAGAGCGGTGAGGCAATCGAGCGTGTAGCGCCCGGCCATGGCGTGACCGTGAGCCGCTATCCGGCAGGCAACAAGGCCGATGTGGAACGCGCCGTAGCGAGCGCGCGCAAGGCTTTCGATGACGGGCGCTGGTCGTCCAAAACGGCATCGCAGCGTTCGCTGGTTTTGCTGAAAGCTGCCGACCTGATCGAAGCGCGGGCGGAAGAGCTTGCCTATCTTGACGCAATTGAAGCCGGCAAACCAATTTCTCAAGTGCGCGGCGAGATAACCGGTTCCGTCGATATCTGGCGCTATGCGGCAGCTCTTGCGCGTGACCTGCATGGCGAAAGCTATAATACGCTGGGTGATGGCACTTTGGGCGTCGTGCTGCGCGAGGCGATCGGTGTTGTCTCTATTATTACGCCGTGGAACTTCCCGTTTCTGATCGTGGGCCAAAAGCTGCCATTCGCATTGGCTGCGGGTTGTACGGCGGTGGTAAAACCTTCGGAGCTGACGTCCGGATCGACATTGCTTTTGGGTGAAATTCTGGCCGAAGCAGGCGTGCCGGACGGTGTTGTCAACATCATCACCGGAACGGGCGCTGATGTCGGCCAGCATATGAGCACACATCCGGATGTTGATATGGTTTCGTTCACCGGTTCAACCGGCGTGGGCAAGCTGACCATGGCCAACGCGGCACAAACGCTGAAAAAAGTATCGCTGGAGCTTGGCGGCAAGAACCCGCAAATCCTGTTCCCGGATGCGGATATGGATGCCTTTATCGATGCTGCCGTTTTTGGCGCATGGTTCAATGCGGGCGAGTGCTGCAATGCCGGTTCGCGGCTGATCGTGCATCGCTCGATTGTCGATGAGATTGTCGGGCGCGTGGCTGATCTGTCGAAGAAAGTCATCGTCGGCGATCCGCTCGATGTCAGCACGCAGGTGGGCGCGATCATCACGCCGCAGCACCTGACAAAGGTTGGCGCCTATGTCGATCAGGCCAAAAAGGCCGGTGCCGCAATTGCCCATGGTGGTGATGTGCTGGATCTTGGCCTTGGCCAATATATGGGGCCGACCATTATTGCGGGCGTGAAGGCCGATATGGCCGTGGCGCGCGAAGAAGTGTTCGGCCCGGTTCTGTCGGTACTTTCCTTCGATACGGTTGATGAGGCGATCTCCATTGCCAATGCGGTTGATTATGGCTTGTCAGCAGGCGTGTGGAGCCGTGATTTCGATACCTGCATGAGCATCGGGCGCAAAGTGCGGGCTGGAACCGTCTGGATGAACACCTTTATGGACGGCACGCCGGAACTGCCTTTTGGCGGTTATCGCCAGTCGGGTCTGGGCCGTGAGCTGGGTCGTCATGCGGTGGAGGATTACACCGAAACCAAGACGCTCAACATGCATATGGGTGCGCGTACCGGATGGTGGATGCCTCAGGTGAAGTAAGGGAGGCGGCTTTGGGAGGACAGCCGGATATCGTCATCATCGGATCGGGTATCGGCGGCGCGACAATGGCTGCCGGTCTTGCCGCGTCAGGTGCGGACATTCTTATTCTTGAGGCAGGGCAGCGCTTGCCGGACCGATCGGAAAACCGCGATGCACGGGCAATTTTCCAGCGCGGTTTCTTTCGCCCGAAAGAGTTCTGGTACGAGACGGATGGCACGCCGTTTGATCCCGGAAATTATTATAATGTTGGCGGCAATTCCAAGTTCTTTGGCGCGGTGCTGATCCGTTATCGCCGCGAGGATTTTGCCGAGATGACGCATCTGGAAGGTGTATCTCCGGCATGGCCATTCGCCTATGAGGAGCTGGAGCCGTGGTATAGCCGTGCTGAGCAGCTTTTTCAGGTGCGGGGTGAACTAGGCGATGATCCGACCGAACCGGAACATTCAAAGTCCTATCCCTATCCGGCGATCCGTGACGAGCGGCCCATGGCCGATGTACGTGCCCGATTAAAGAAAGCGGGACTTCACCCGGCTTCCTTGCCGTTGGGTGTCGATATCGACCGTTGGCTGGCAAAGGCTAAAACGCCATGGGATGCATTTCCCAACAGCGATGACGGCAAGATGGATGCTGAATCCTGTCCGCTTGCGCAGGCGCTTGAATATCCGAATGTGCGGCTGGAAATCTCGGCGCGGGTGACGCGGCTGGAAACCGGGCCGGATGGTAAGGCGATCACCGCAGTTCATTATGTGAAGAATGGCGAAACGCTGGCTCTGCGCCCCAAGCTGGTTATTCTATCCGCCGGTGCGGTGCAGTCGGCAGCGCTTCTGCTACGCTCCGGTCTTGCCAATCGCTTCGATCAGGTGGGCCGCAATTTCATGAACCACAATTCCAGCGCGGTGATTGCTTTCGACCCGCGCTATCGCAACGATTCCATCCACCAGAAGACTTTCGGTTTCAATGATTACTATCTGTCGGACGGCGCAGGCGGACCGCCGCTTGGCAATGTGCAACTGCTTGGCCGTGTGTCGGGCGAAATTCTGAAAGCCAATATGCCCCGCGTGCCGGAATGGCTGCTGAACCGCATTGCGCGTCATACGATCGATTTTTATGCGATGAGCGAAGACCTGCCATCGCCGGATAGCCGCGTGACAGTGGATGGCGACCGCATCATTCTGCATTGGGTGCGGACCAACTGGAAAGCGCATCTGATGCTGGTTGATAAGCTCAAATCCGCGCTCAGGCAGGCAGGTTTCCCGGTGGTGCTGTCGCGCGCCTTCGACCGGCGCACGCCATCGCATCAATGTGGCACTGTGCGCATCGGCAACGATCCGGCGACGGCACCGCTTGATCCATATTGCCGTGCTTACGATCATCCCAATCTTCATGTGGTCGATGCGTCGTTCCTGCCGACATCGGCAGCGGTCAATCCGGCGCTGACCATTGCCGCGCAAGCCTTGCGCGTGGCGGACAGTCTTAACCGGGAGGTGCTGGCATGAACCATCAACGACCTGTTGCACTGGTAACCGGTGGGCGGCGTGGCATCGGGCTTGGCATTGCCCGCACGCTCGCTGCCAAGGGGTACGATCTGGCGATCACCGACCGCGAGCGTGATGAGGCCGTCATCCATGAATTGCGCGCACTTGGCGGAAAGGTGGCTTTCTTTGAAAGCGATCTAGCTGCTGTTGGAATGCATGAAGCAACCGTCGCCGCAGTGCTGAAAGAATTCGGCGGCATCGATTGTCTGGTCAACAATGCGGGCATGGGTTCGGTTGAGCGCGGCGATTTCCTTGGGATGAAGCCGGAAAACTTTGACACGATCATGGATGTGAATCTGCGTGGCACGGTGTTTTTCACACAGGCCGTGGTGAAGACCATGCTGGCCGCAACCGAAGTGCGTTTCCCGCGCAGCATCGTGACGATTAGTTCGGTTTCGTCGGTGATGACGTCGCCCGAACGGCTTGATTACTGCATCAGCAAGGCTGGACTGACTGCCTTCGTGCAGGGGCTGGCGCTGCGTCTGGCCGAAGCGCGCATCGGCGTGTTCGAGGTGCGCCCCGGCATCATCCGCACCGATATGACAGCCAAAGTTGCCGAGCGTTACGACGGGCTGATCGAAGGTGGTCTGGTGCCGATGAAACGCTGGGGCGAGGCGGGTGACGTTGGCGCGATTGTGGCCGGGCTTGCCGGTGGCGATTTCATTTTTGCGACAGGCTCGGCGATCAATGCTGACGGTGGCCTGTCGATTGCAAAGCTTTAGGAACGGCGTGATGGATTACGATTATATCATCGTGGGTGGCGGGCCTGCCGGTTGTGTTCTCGCCAATCGTCTGAGCGAAGATGCATCGATAAAAGTGCTGCTGCTTGAGGCCGGCGGAAGCGACTGGAATCCGCTGTTTCACATGCCTGCCGGCTTTGCCAAGATGACCAAGGGCGTGGCGAGCTGGGGCTGGGAAACCGTTCCGCAGAAACATCTGAAAAACCGTGTGCTTCGATACACGCAGGCGAAAGTCATCGGCGGTGGCTCCAGCATCAATGCGCAGATTTATACACGCGGCAATGCCGGCGATTATGATCTCTGGGCTGGCGAAGATGGCTGCACCGGCTGGGATTATCGCCATGTCCTGCCCTATTTCAAACGCGCCGAAGACAATCAGCGCTTCAACGATGATTTTCATTCCTATGGCGGGCCGCTTGGCGTTTCCATGCCGTCCGCGCCGCTTCCAATCTGCGATGCCTATATCCGTGCTGGGCAGGAACTGGGCATCCCGTATAATCCGGATTTCAACGGTCGCGAACAGGCAGGCGTCGGCTTTTATCAGCTCACGCAACGCAATCGCCGCCGTTCCTCCGCGTCGCTTGCCTATTTATCCACGATCAAAGATCGCAAGAACCTCACCGTGCGCATGAATGCGCCGGTACGCACTATTGATCTGGAAAAGACCCGCGTAACGGGCGTCACGCTGATGAGCGGCGAGGTCTTGCGCGCCAACCGCGAGGTGATTGTTTCATCCGGCGCCATCGGTTCGCCGAAACTTCTGCTGCAATCGGGCATCGGTCCTGCCGACCATCTTAAAAAACTCGGCGTCAATGTGAAGCATGATCTGTCGGGGGTGGGAGAGAATATGCAGGATCATCTCGACCTGTTTGTCATTGCCGAATGCACCGGCGATCACACCTATGATGGCGTGGCAAAGCTGTACCGCACGCTAGGAGCGGGGCTGCAATATATTCTGCTGCGCTCCGGTCCGGTGGCATCGAGCCTCTTTGAAACCGGCGGTTTCTGGTATGCCGACCCGGATGCGCGTTCGCCGGATATTCAGTTCCATCTGGGGCTTGGTTCGGGGATCGAGGCAGGTGTCGAAAAGCTCAAAAATGCAGGCGTGACGCTCAACTCCGCCTATCTGCACCCGCGCTCGCGTGGAACGGTGCGGCTCGCTTCCAGCGACCCGGCTGCGGCACCGCTGATCGACCCCAATTACTGGAGCGATCCGCACGATCGCAAGATGTCGCTTGAGGGTCTGAAGATCGCGCGCGAAATTATGCAACAGGATGCGTTGAAGCCCTATGTCATGGCTGAGCGTCTGCCGGGACCGAAGGTCGTTAGTGACGACGATCTGTTCGATTATGCCTGTGCCAATGCCAAGACCGATCATCATCCGGTCGGCACCTGCAAGATGGGAACCGATGCGATGGCCGTTGTCGATCTTGATCTGAAAGTGCGGGGACTCGAAGGCTTGCGGGTTTGCGACAGCTCGATCATGCCGCGTGTTCCATCCTGCAACACCAATGCGCCGACCATCATGATCGGCGAAAAGGGTGCGGATATTATTCGTGGCCTTGATCCGCTGCCGCCAGTTCTGTTTTCATGGGAGAAGAACGAGCACAAGCGGCGCGCGCGGATTTAGTCCCCGTCAACGACCGGTTCAAAACGCAGATAGCCCACGACATCCGAGCCTTTTCGCTTCGGATTGTCGGAGGGGTGGTTCACGCCGTCATTCACCTCGACGACCGCAAAATCGAATGGTGATACACCCTCCAGACAAGCCGCATTCACGCCGAACTGGCGCGGATTGGAACGGCGCTGGTGGAAGGTGTAAATTCCGCATTTCGAGCAGAAATAATGTTTCGCGACGCCGGTATTGAACTGGTAGAGCGTCAGCGCATCTTTACCTTCATACACTTCCAGCCCATCAGCCGAAACAGCGACGGCCCCGCGCATCCGGCAATAGGAGCAGGTGCAGCGCCGCGCAGTGTTAAGGCCATCCGAAAGTTTAACACGAAAGCGCACCGTTCCGCAGTGGCATGCGCCATTGGCTCCCTTGATGTCAGGATTCATTTTCTCTCCTTGCATTTAGAGCGCATTTCGATCTGATTGAAATCAGATCCACGATCTAAATATTTGTTTTGACGCGCATTTTTTCTGATCGAAGCAGGATCAGAAATCAGTCCTGTGAACTGATTTCCCTGCGTAGGCGTTTCACACTTTTCGGGATGCGCTCATAAGGAAGCTATTTTATTTTTTGCCGGTTTACCATCGCTGAAAACCTATTAAATTCGTGACCGGGAATACTTCCGGGAGGGATTTGGCATGGGTGAATTTGCAGTCGTCACGGGCGGGAGCACCGGCATCGGAAGGCATCTCGTTTGTGCTTTTGCCGATGCGGGCTACACGGTGGCCTTCAGCTACAAGCACGATGACGAAGCTGCACAATCGCTTGTTGAAGCCATCGAAGAGGTGGGCGGTCAGGCGCTGGGGCTTGGCTGCGATGTCGGGAGACGTGTCGAGGTCGAAGCCTTCTTCGATGAGGTCTGCGACTGGTTCGGTGATGCGCCTGACGTACTGGTCAACAATGCAGGCATCCAGACCTGGGCGCCCTTGCTGGAACTTTCCGAGGATGGTTGGGACGATGTCATCCGCACCAATCTGAAAGGCTGTTTCCTCAATACGCAGGCCGCCGCGAAGCGCATGGTGGAGGCCGACAAGGGCGGCGCTATCGTCAATATCGGATCAGGCTGCAACAAGCTCGCCTTTCCGAAACTGGTTTCCTACACGGCATCGAAGGGCGGTATAGAGCAGTTCACCAAGGCTTCGGCGGTGGAGCTTGGGCCGCACGGCATCCGGGTGAATTGCGTGGCCCCCGGCGCGATCCTCAATGAACGCACGGCAGAAGAACAGCCCGACTATGCCGGCACTTGGGCTCGCGTCACGCCGCTGCGCAGGGTGGGAACAGCGGAGGACATTTCCGGCCCGGTCCTGTTCTTTGCTTCAGATGCGGCGCGTTTTGTTACCGGCCAGACGATCTGGGTCGATGGTGGTGTCTTCTCGCAGGCCAACTGGCCGTATGAGGGGTGAAATGCGGTGGTGATCCCGACAGGAATCGAACCTGTGACCTACAGATTAGGAATCTGTCGCTCTATCCTACTGAGCTACGGGACCAACCGATGAGCATTCGCCGGTGATTCCAGCATTGCGAATGCTTTCAGACACATACTGTTTTTCATGCTGGTCGCCAACCCCGCAAAAAGCGGGGCAGGCGGATTTATTCAGGTATCAGGCGGCAAGCGCCGTTTCCGCTACCGCTACAAAATAGCTGACGCCATAGGGAATGGCATCGTCATTGAAGTCATAGGCCGGGTGGTGAAGGCCGGGCGTATCGCCATTGCCGAGGAAGATATAGGCGCCGGGGCGCGCTTCCAGCATGTAGGAAAAATCTTCCGCCGCCATCATCGGCTCGACACTCTCATCCACTTTGCCTTCGCCCGCCACAGCGCTGGCGACGCGGGCGGCAAAATCCGTCTGTGCATCGTGGTTGAAGGTGACCGGATAATTGTTCTTGTAGCGCACGGTGATTTCCGCACCGGTGGCGGCTGCGATACCGGCGGCAGCTTCACGGATACGGCGTTCGGCAAAGGCGCGAGTTTCCTTCTTGAGCGTGCGGACAGTGCCCGACAGCGTCGCCTTTTCCGGGATTACATTATAAGCCTCGCCTGCAATGAACTTCGTCACCGAGATCACAAGTGAATCGAGCGGATCGACATTGCGCGAAACAATGCCCTGAAGGGCGATCATCAGCTGGGAACCTGCCAGAATCGGATCGATGGTGCGATGCGGCTGCGCTGCGTGGCCGCCGCGACCTGTGATGAAGAGATCGAATTCATCCGTCGCTGCCATGATCGGGCCTTTTCGCATCGCGAACTGTCCGACCGGCAGGCCCGGCATATTGTGGATGCCGTAGACTTCCGAAATGTTGAAACGGTCCATCACGCCGTCCTCGACCATGGCGAGGCCACCGGCGCCGCCTTCTTCGGCAGGCTGGAACAGAAGCGCGACCGAGCCGCGGAAATTGCGGGTCTCTGCGAGATATTGCGCTGCTCCCAGCAGCATTGAGGTGTGTCCGTCATGGCCGCAGGAATGCGCCTTGCCGGGATTTTGCGAGACCCATTCGACACCGCTCGTTTCGGTGATGGGCAGGGCATCCATGTCGGCGCGCAGGCCAATTGCCGGGCCATTGCCATGGTGACCCTTGATGATGCCGACTACACCTGTGCGTCCGACGCCTGTTTCCACAAGATCGCAACCGAAGGATTTCAGCTTGTCTTCGACAAATCGTGCAGTTTCGTGCACGTCGTAGAGAAGTTCAGGATTCTGGTGCAGTTTTCGGCGCCATGCGGCAATTTCCGCTTGCGTTTCAACGGCACGATTCAACACTGGCATTTTCTGATGGCTCCCCGGATTGGGCGTGATTTGAAGGAAACAGGATATGACGTTTCGGTGAAAGCGGGCAATCCCTGTTTGCCTTTTCATCGCCACATGGCATAGATAAAGAAAGCGTTAATCTCCCATTATAGAGCAATTCGAACCCGCAGAAGTTGCAGGCTATTTCGATTGGAACTACGGAATGATGTCGAAATCATTGAAAATCTGGTTTGCAGCTGTTGGCTTGTCCGCGACCGCACTGGCGTCCGCCGCCGCTAATCCCTCGATCGCAGTGGATGTGGCAACTGGCAAGGTCTACCAGCAGCAGGAAGCTTTTCAGCGCTGGTATCCCGCTTCCCTGACCAAGATGATGACGGCCTATGTGGCATTCCGTGCGCTTCAGTCGGGCCAGATGACGCTGGATTCGCCAGTGCGCATGACGGTGAACGCCGCCAAGGAACCGCCGAGCAAGATGGGCTACAAGCCGGGATCGGTCATGACGCTCGATACGGCGTTGAAGATCATGCTGGTTAAGTCGGCCAATGATGTTGCTGTGGCCGTTGCCGAGGCCGTGGGCGGAACGGAATCCGGTTTCGTGCAGCGCATGAATGCGGAAGCGCAGCGTATCGGTATGGTCGGCTCGCATTTCGCCAATCCGAACGGCTTGCATAATCCCAATAATTATACGACGGCACGCGACCTGGCGGTTCTGGCCGTGCAGTTGCGCCGCGAATTTCCGCAATATGCGCATTATTTCGCGACCGAGGCGATCGATCCGGGCGCGGGCAAGAAAGTTCAGGCCAATTACAACATTTTGCTTGGCCGCTATGACGGGGCGGACGGGATGAAGACCGGCTTCGTCTGCGCATCCGGCTTCAACCTAGCAAGTTCGGCAACGCGCAATGGCCGGACGGTGCTGGCGATTGTTCTCGGTGCGGACCGGCAGGAAGCGCGCGCGGTTCAGGCAGCACAGCTGATGACCGACGCTTTCAGGGCAAATGCGAGCGGTGGCGCTACATTGGCGACCTTGCGCCCCGCAGCCGGCGGAAATCTCAATCAGGCCGTCGATATGCGCAAGGCTATCTGCAGCCAGCAGGCCATGGCCGATCGCTGGGACGGTCGCGATGTCGAGGGCAAGCTGAAAATCAACTCGCCTTATATCCATGCGATGGATCGCGATCCGGTTCCGGTTCGCGTCGGTCTGGTTTCCGAACCGGGTCCGACGACCCGCCCGAGCCAGCTCGACATTTCGCAGATTCCGGTGCCAATGCCGCGTCCGCAGCGTTCCGCCGGTGCCAATACCACCGCGATCAACTGATATGCCGAATCCCATTCCCGTTTCCGTGCTGACCGGTTTTCTTGGTTCAGGCAAGACGACGCTTCTCAACCGGCTTCTGAAAGATCCGGCGCTGAGCGATACGGCGGTCATCATCAACGAGTTCGGCGAGATCAGCATTGATCATCTGCTGGTTGAGCAGGCGAGCGAGGGCGTGATCGAGCTTTCCGACGGCTGCCTGTGCTGCACGGTGCGCGGCGAGCTGGTGGATACGCTGGCCGACCTGATCGACCGGCTCCAGACCGGGCGCATCAAGGCGCTGAAGCGCGTCATCATCGAAACCACCGGGCTCGCCGATCCGGCGCCGGTGCTGCATTCGATCATGGGGCATCCGGTGCTCATGCAGGCTTTCAGGCTGGACGGTGTTCTGGCGACCGTGGATGCCGTCAACGGCATGGCGACGCTCGACAATCACGAGGAAGCCGTCAAGCAGGCGGCAATGGCCGACCGCATCGTGCTGACCAAAACCGATCTGCCGGAAGCGCAGTCAGGACTGGCAGCCTTGAAGGCGCGTCTTCATGCGCTCAATCCCGGCGCAGACATTCTGGAAGCCGGTGAAGAGCGCACGGGTTATGCGGCGCTTTTTGAATGCGGTCTCTATAATCCGGAAACGAAATCGGCGGACGTGCAGCGCTGGCTCAAAGCGGAAGCCTATGAGGATGGTCATCATGACCACTCCCATCATGGGCATTCGCATCACGGGCATTCTCATGGGCATGACCATGTTTGCGGGCCGGATTGCGATCACGACCATCATCATCACCATGACGATGCGATCCGGTCCTTTTCGCTTCGTCACGATGCGCCGATCCCGCTATCGACCTTCGACATGTTCCTGGATCTTCTGCGTTCGACGCATGGAGAGAAGCTTCTGCGTGTGAAAGGGATCGTGCAGATTGCCGAAGACCCGGATCGCCCTGTCGTGATTCATGGGGTGCAGAAAATTTTCCATCCGCCAGCACGCCTGCCGCAATGGCCGCAGGATAAGCGGGAAACGCTTCTGGTGATGATCGTGAAGGATCTGCCGGAAACCTATGTTCGCGAGCTTTTTGATGCGTTTTTGGGGCGTCCTGCGCTCGATAGGCCAGACCGTGCCGCGCTGATGGAAAATCCGCTGGCTATTCCGGGTTTTTCGCCCCGGAGCTGATACTTATTTCTTACGAATAAGGAAGCGATGCAACGTCCCTTGGTGTTCCTGCGCGACCAGGGCGTGGCCTTCCAGCGTGCAGAAATGCGGGATGTCGATGCCGGACAGCGGATCGGTCGCTTCCACCCAGAGAAGCGCTTCGCTCGGCATTTTTTCCAGACGATTGCGGGTTTTCAAAACCGGAAGGGGGCATTTAAGCCCCCTTAGGTCGTAGACAGGAATGTCATCCTGCAAGGCCATCAGTTCCCGATGATCTTCCACCATGGCTTCTTCGGTTCGGGGGCTGCGACAGCTGCCGGCTGTTCGACATTCTGCGCCACCGTGCTGGCGGTCGTCATTGGAGAGACCTGGGGTGAAACAGACTGAGCAGCCTGCGCTGCAGCCGGGTTTGGCTGTGGTGCGGGCACCGCTGCGGTCTGTGTCGTCGGCTGAGCCGGAACAGCAGCCGGTTGCGGCGTTGCAGCAATGGCTGTCGGCTGTGCGGCTGGCGTTGCCGGGCGAATGTCCGGTGCGCCCGCCTTTTCAGCGGAAGAAGCGGTGAGTGACGGCGGTTCCCGCGTTACCTTTTCACCGCGTGCACGCGCAGCGCTCCAGGCGGAGACGAGCTTGGCTTCGGCGATGCCCTGAATGGACGGTGCCGGTGCCTTCTGGCTGGCGCTGAATGCCGACTGGTAGGTCTTTTCGTAAGACGCATAGGACATGGCCTCGCCGCCAGCCGAAGGCGGGCAGGCGTCCGTTGCGGACAGAGGCTGGCCGTCCGGTGTCGCGACGTTGAACACATAGCGCTTCTCGCAGACATCGACCTTTGGTGGCACCTTGGTGACCTCGAAAGAGTCGTAGCCCTGCTTCAGCATCTTCCAGAAGGAATAGTTCGGGTCGCTCTTGTATCGCGCCATGTTGGCGGCCGTCATACGGAACGGAAATGCCTGAATCTGGAAGTCGCGCTGGCCGCCCTTGAAGGCGTCGCGACCGAAGGCGTAAATCTCGGCAACCTGTTCGTCGGTCATCGAGTAACAGCCCGACGACGAGCATGCGCCATGCACCATCAGGTGCTGGCCCGTGCGGCCATTGGCGCGGTCATAGGCGTTGGGGAAGCCGATGTTGAACGAGAGATAATAGCTCGATTTCGGATTCATCTGGGCGGGGCGGACGTTGTAGAAACCTTCCGGCGCCTGACGGTCACCCTCGATATATTTCGGCCCGAGCTTGCCCGACCATTTGCAGATGTCGTAGGACGCGATCTGGTCGTACTTGCCGTTGTTCTTCTGCTTCCAGACCTCGAGTGTGCCTTCTTCCTTGAAAATGCGCACCATGATCGGCGAGGTGCGGGTCATGCCCTTCGCCTTCATCTTGGCAACGACTTTCTCGGGAAGCGGCTTCTCGGCCCGGAGGCTTAGATCGGATACGGACGAACCCTGACAGCCCGCGAGGAGCGCGGTTGTCATTACGGAGCCTAGAATTGCGGTTCTGATCTTCATGTCGCATCGAGTCTGTTAGAGCTACGCCAGAGACTTTATGAGCAAAAGCCAATTTCCTGAACGTCGAATTTTAAAACTGAAACCTTACGGTATCGTTTATAAATCCTTGCTCAGATAGCTAAAGCGCGTCGCGTTCTATCATATCTTTGCGATGCGCTTTAGCTGTTTATTTTCTGGAGCATGTCGGTTCCAGAAAACCGGTTTCCACTTTTCCGCGACATGCTTTGAAATCCAGCGCGTCGGCAATATGGCCGAATTTGCAGCATGATGCAAATCCGGGAGGCGCGAGGCCTCCCGGACAGGTCTTCTTTTTGTTTTGAGCCGCGCATCTCACTCCGAAAACCGCATTACACTTTTCGGGAGGCGCTTCAATTTTCGGTGAGAATCAGATGTTGCGGCCGATTTCGAGGAATTTCTGGCGGCGTTCCTGCTTCAGCGTTTCGCCATCGATATCCTTCATCGAACGCAGCGACGCGGTGATGATGTCGCCAGCCGCATCGATGACGGCTTCCTTGCCGCGATGCGCGCCACCCATAGGTTCGGGAATGATGCCGTCGATGATCTTGAGATCGAACAAATCCTGTGCGGTGATGCGCATGTTGGAAGCGGCATCCTTGGCGCGGGTCGAATCGTGCCAGAGGATCGACGCAGCACCTTCGGGCGAGATCACCGAATAGATAGAATGCTCAAGCATATAGACGCGGTTTGCAACGGCGATGGCGATTGCGCCACCAGAACCGCCTTCACCGATGATGATCGAGATGACCGGAACGCGCAGCCGGAGGCACTCTGCCGTCGAGCGGGCAATGGCTTCGGCCTGACCGCGTTCCTCGGCGCTGACACCTGGATAAGCGCCTGCGGTATCGACGAAGGTGATGAGCGGCAGCTGGAAACGGTCCGCCATTTCCATGATGCGGACAGCTTTGCGATAGCCTTCCGGGCGTGCCGAGCCGAAATTGTGCTTCAGGCGCGTCTTGGTGTCGGAACCTTTTTCCTGCCCGATGATCGCGACGGCCTGACCGTTGAAGCGACCGAAGCCAGCCTGAATGGCTTCGTCATTGGCGAACTTGCGATCACCGGCAAGTGGTGTGAATTCGGTGAACAGCCGGTCGATATATTCCAGACAGTGCGGACGGTCCGGATGGCGGGCGATCTGCGCCTTCTGCCATGGTGTCAGCTTGCGATAGATGTCCTTCAGCGCATCGGCCGAACGCTTCTCGAGGCGACGAATCTCGTCGCTCATCTCGACGCTGCCTTGTTCCTGTGCGAGCTTCTTCAGCTCCAGAATCTGGCCTTCGAGGTCGGCGACGGGTTTTTCAAAATCGAGATAGTTGTACATCGGGCCTGACTGTTCGTGCTTTTTCCAAAGGGATTAGCGCTATTGCGAGCCGGAAAAAGGCTATTTTACGGCGCTTTACATATTCACTACTGGCTCATCTTGCAAATTTTCGACTTTCTCATAACCGGACAGAGGCTAATCGGCAAGCGGATGATGCTCGCTGACAAGCTTATGCAGTCTTTCCTCCAGCACATGCGTATAGATTTGCGTCGTTGAAATGTCGGCGTGGCCGAGCAATTGCTGCACGGTACGCAGATCGGCACCGTTCTGCAGCAGATGGCTGGCAAAGGCATGGCGAAGCACGTGCGGTGAAACGGCTGCCGCCGATAATCCTGCCCGTGCGGCAAGCCCTTTCAGTTCGCGGGCAAAAACCTGACGCGCCAGATGGCCGCTTTCCGAAAAAGCCGGAAACAGCCATGGATTATCATCGCTGCCGGGCAGGGAATCCCGCAAGGCGAGAAAGCGCTGCAGCGCCTCACGTGCTTTGGGCGAAAGCGGAACCATGCGTTCCTTGGAGCCCTTGCCGCGAACCAGCAGGAAGCGGTGGTCGGTGCGCGCAACGCCGACCGGCAGGCCGACAAGTTCGGAAACGCGCATGCCGGTGGCATAAAGTGTTTCAATGAGAGCGTGAAGACGCAGCGCCTTGAAGCGCTCGGCCGGTTCCGCTTCTTCGCTGGTTTCAAGTGCTGCGCGGTCGAGTAGTTTTGTGACGTTCTCAACGCTCATGATTTTCGGCAAAGGCTTCTGCTTTTTCGGCGCATCGACCGTACCGGTTGGATCGTCCTCCCGATAACCTTCCGAATAGAGAAAGCGGAAGAACTGGCGTAGCGCCGACAGACGTCGGGCTTGCGATGTTGCGGCAAAACCTTCCGTTGCCATGGCATCGATGGCGCTGCGAATATGGTCCGCTCCCGCTTCGGCAAGATTGACGCCTCGGGCCGACAGCGCCTCTGCCACCGCCTCAAGATCGCGCCGGTAGGATTCAAGCGTGTTTTCCGCCGCGCCCCGTTCGGCGCTCATCATTTCCAGAAAGTTCTCGATCGCCAGCGATGCGCGCATCGTCACTCCTGCGGTGTCTGCGGCGATTGGGGCGCCGTATCGGCGGTCTCCGCAGGGGCAAGCTCGGCTGCGGGAGCTGGCGGAGGAATAATCGTGACCGGTTTCAGCTTCGAAGCCGGTATTTCGACAGTGATCTCGCGTGTGTCCGGCTCAACGAAATTGGCAAGTGCATACATCGCGCCATAAACGACGGCGGCGACAAGGGCGACAAAGAGGACGAGGCGCGTTAGCGTAGGCATTCATCTTTTATGCTGTGGCATTGGGACGAAAGCAAGGAGGAGGAATGAAAGAGGAGACAAGAGCCCAATCATGCAAAAAAGCCTTGCTTGCGGCCATGCACGCCCTGAAAACCAATCAAAGCAATTGACGTCGTCCTGTTTTTCATGTGGAACCGGAGCAAATGGACGAGGTCAATGAGCAGCACGACAAAACAAAACAATCTACATGAGAAAGCGGAGCTGATCCGCGATCTTCTCGGTTCGAAAGTCGTAGTGCTCGTGGGGCTGATGGGCGCAGGCAAATCCACCGTCGGACGCAAGGCTGCAGCCTTGCTCGGCCTGCCGTTTCGCGATGCCGATACGGAGATCGAAGCGGTTTCCCGCATGACCATTCCTGAATTGTTTGAAGCATATGGCGAGGTCGAGTTCCGCGATCTCGAACGTCGCGTCATCATGCGCCTGCTCGAAGACGGACCGATGGTTCTGGCCACCGGCGGCGGGGCCTATATGAATGCCGAAACACGCGCGGCAATCGGTCGTGCAGGTGTTTCCGTCTGGCTCAATGCGGAAATCGATATTCTGATGGAGCGCGTATCGCGCCGCCAGAACCGCCCGCTGCTGAAAAACAGCGATCCGCGCGGCGTCATGCTGCGGCTGATGAATGAACGTTATCCCGTCTATGCGTTGGCCGACCTTCAGCTGATGACGCGGGATGACAAGAAGGAAGTGATCGCTGCCGAACTGCTCGATGTTCTGGCGGATCATCTCGAAAGATTAGAGGCATAATCGGTCCGGTAGAACAAGCCACCGATGTCTTCGCCGCATGTATTGGAGACTACGCATGAACGTGCCTTCCACCGCTCTAGGTGTTACCACTGTTCCCGTGTCACTTGGTGACCGCTCCTACGATATTCTGATCGGCAAGGGGCTGGTGGATCGTGCAGGCGAGGAGTTGGCGAAGCGTCTGAAAGGCGTGCGCGTGGCGGTGGTAACGGACGAAAATGTTGCCAAGGCGCATCTGGAGCGCCTGACAGCAAGCTTCGCCAAGGCCGGTATCGATGTGACGCCGGTGATTGTTGCGCCGGGCGAAAAGTCCAAATCCTTCGGCACGCTGGAAACCGTCACCAATGCCGTACTGGCGGCGCGTCTGGAGCGCGGCGACGCGGTCGTGGCATTTGGCGGCGGTGTGGTTGGCGATCTTTCGGGTTTCGTCGCCGGTATCGTGCGGCGCGGCATGAATTTCGTGCAGATGCCGACTTCTCTCCTGTCGCAGGTAGATTCCTCGGTCGGTGGCAAGACCGGGATCAACACGGCACATGGTAAAAATCTCGTCGGTGTCTTTTATCAGCCGCAGCTGGTTCTGGCCGATACGGAGGTTCTCGACACACTGAGCCCGCGTGAATTCCGGGCCGGTTACGCCGAAGTTGCGAAATACGGCCTGATCGACCGTCCGGATTTTTTCGAATGGCTGGAACAGAACTGGCAGGAGGTCTTCTCCGGCGGGGCGGCACGGACGCAAGCCATCGCTGAATCCTGCCGCTGCAAGGCAGCCGTTGTCGCGCGCGACGAGCGCGAAACCGGCGATCGGGCGCTTCTCAATCTCGGCCATACTTTCGGCCACGCGCTGGAAACGGCAACGGGCTACGATTCGACACGTCTGGTGCATGGTGAAGGTGTCGCTATCGGTATGGCGCTGGCCCATCGCTTCTCGGTCAAGATGAACCTGTGCGGCATCGAGGATGCGGAGCGCGTTGAGGCGCATCTGAAAGCCGTCGGGCTGCCATACAGGCTGTCGGATGTTCCGGGCGGGTTGCCACCGGCGGAAAAGCTGATGGATTATATTGCGCAGGACAAGAAAGTGGCGCGTGGTGCGCTCACCTTCATCCTGACGTGCGGCATCGGCCAGTCCTTTATTGCCAAGGACGTGCCGCCAGCCGCAGTGCTGGAATTTTTGAAAGAACGTCTGGAAACGAAATAAGAGGATAAGGCGGATGGCTTTCGAGCTCTGGGTTATGTGCGGCATCATCCTGCTCTGCGTCATTCTCTCAGCATTCTTTTCCGGGTCCGAAACGGCGCTGACGGCGGCGTCTCGAGCCCGGATGCACACGCTCGAACATAATGGCGATGAGCGCGCAGGGCTGGTCCAGCGCCTCATCAGTCGTCGCGACCGGCTGATCGGTGCGCTTCTGATCGGCAACAACCTCGCCAATATTCTGGCGTCCTCCATTGCCACCAGCATCTTTTTGAACCTGTTCGGCGATGCGGGCGTTGCTTATGCCACGCTGGCAATGACGGTCATTCTGGTCATCTTCGCGGAAGTGCTGCCGAAATCCTGGGCGATTTCCGGCCCAGACCGGTTTTCGCTTGCCGTTGCACGCGGCGTGTCGCTGGTCGTCCTGATCCTCGGCCCGATTTCCAGTGCGGTGAACCGCATTGTGCGCGCGATCCTGAAGCTTTGCGGCATCAATCTTGCCGCCGGTCGGTCCATGTTGAGCCCGCAAGAGGAATTGCGTGGTGCGGTCGAGGTGCTGCATCGCGACAAGTCGCTCATCAAGGAAGATCGCGACCAGCTGGGCGGCCTGCTCGACCTCAAGGAGCTGGAAGTCAGCGACGTCATGGTGCACCGGACCTCGATGGGCACCGTCAATGCCGATGCTCCGGCGGATGAGATCGTGCGCGATATTCTGGCCAGCCCGCATACACGTATGCCGCTCTGGCGCGACGATATCGATAATATTGTCGGCATTATTCACACCAAGGACCTGCTGCGCGCGCTTTACGACGTCGACAATGATTTCAAGCGCATCGACATCATGAAGGTCGCGCGCAAGCCGTGGTTCGTGCCCGACACGACCACGTTGCAGGACCAACTCGACGCGTTTCTCCGCCGCAAGGCGCATATCGCCATCGTCGTCGACGAGTATGGTGACGTGCAGGGACTGGTGACGCTTGAGGATATTCTGGAAGAAATCGTCGGCGATATTGCCGACGAACACGATATCGAAATCCAGGGCGTTCGCCTGCAGCCGGATGGTTCGGTGATTGTCGACGGATCGCTGCCGATTCGCGATATCAACCGCGCGCTTGACTGGTCTTTGCCGGATGAGGAAGCGACAACGATTGCCGGTCTGGTCATTCATGAGACCCAGACCATTCCAGAAGTGAAACAGGCTTTCACCTTTTACGGGAAGCGCTTTTCCGTCCTGAAGAAGGAAAAGAATCGCCTGACACGGCTGCGCATCGTGCCACTTGATGCCGATGGAAAGCCTGCGCCCATAGTTGCAGCGCTTCCGCGCTGAAAGCTATCACGGGAGCAGTTTCCACCTAACACTTTGTTTCTGAATATTTTAATCCCAGATTAAAGCCAGTTTTCGGCCGGAAAATCTGGCCGGGCTGGCGTTGTTTTTTCCGGTTTCTTGTGCGCGTTTCAGTATTAAATATAAGTAATAATAAAACGATATAATATTATTCTAGTCTAATATATGGCGGATACAACTACTAGTAATAGAAAAAAATTCTTTTGAAATTATTGAAAATATACTCTTCTATACAATTGTTTTTGGCAACAATAAGGCTACTAATAATCCGGTGGCATCCATTATATATGGCTTATGTTTGGATACGAAAACTGCGGCGAAAATCGCCTACGACCTGTTTTATAATTAGAGAAATACAGTCTTGGTCTATTGGTACTAGCAATAGATACTATCCTGGAATTTCTTCTCTCCTCAAAGTTCGATCTATCTGGAATATATACAAAGGCGCCCGAAAGGGCGCCTTTGTATATATTCCAGGGTTTATGCCGGATCTGATCAGGGGAAGAGACGTGCCCGTCTGGGACGGCATGTCGAGGCCGGATGCCGAGTGATGGATAGTCGTGAAGCTGCTCAGCGCCGCGTTGCTTCGCCAGGAGCGGAAGGCTCCAGTGCAAGTGCATGGACGCCGCTATCCAGTTCTTCCTTCAAAAGTTCGTTAATGGCGCGGTGGCGCTGAATGCGACTCATTCCGGCAAAAGCTTGGGCAACGATACGGATGCGAAAGTGTGTTTCGCCGGTGCCGTCATAGACTTCATGATGACCGCGCTCTTCATGATGATGCCCGGCGTGGAGATGACTTTCATTAATGACTTCAAGCCGTTCGGGAGCGAAAGTCGTGGTCAGTTTCGCTTCCATCACGCTTTGTTTGCTATTGTGAATGGACATTTGGACCACTTCTCCCCATATAGATGCTGTGCCTCATATAACGTTGCTTCGGCAGCGAAAGATGGGGCAAATCCGCACAGGAAAGCAACCTGCTTCAAAATTTCGCCCAGTTGAAATGGCCAAAAGCCAGACCGGACGAAATGTCAATTCTTGTTCAGCAACTCATAATCCGCATAATTCGATTCGATGACAACGAACTCAAAATTTTTCGACAGTATCCGCATCAAGCCCAAGAAGACTGCGGAAGCAAAGGCTTCGGGGCCTTGCTGCCAGTGGGACGGGTGCGACAAGCCAGGCACGCATCGCGCGCCTGTCGGACGCATGCGCGAAGGTGAATATTTCCGCTTCTGTGTTGATCACGTGCGGGAATATAACAAGAATTTCAATTACTTCTCTGGCCTTTCCGATGGCGACATCGCGAAATTCCAGAAGGATGCGATCACGGGTCATCGGCCGACATGGTCGACGACGGCGAACTCCACCGCCAAGCCGCGCACGTCGCCGGACATGGCGAAGGTGCGTTCCGGTTCGGCCTCCTATCACAACCGCATCCGCGATCCCTTCAACCTTTTCAAGGAAGCCAAGGGACATGCGCCGGGCCAGAAAGCGCAGCGCAAGCCGCGTACGCTCGAGATAAAGGCGCTGGCGACACTCGGTCTTGAACCAAATTCGACTGGCGATAAGATCAAGGCGCGCTATAAAGAGCTGGTAAAACAGCACCATCCCGATGCGAATGGTGGTGATCGCGGATCGGAAGAAAGATTTCGCGATGTTATTCAGGCTTATCAATTGCTCAAGCAGGCAGGTTTTTGCTAAAGCCTGTTTGGGTCTGAAAGGCCGACTATGGGGCTGTCGCCGACAGCTCCGACGGACATTCTTCTGCCGCGCGATTGCGTGGACGCAAGCACGGATGCCCGCAACGAATTACGGAAGGGGCATACCGTCCGGCTCGCCGGAAAAACATGCCCACGGGTGAAAGTTGCCGGTCGGTAGCTTGCCGGTATTAATTCGCGGCCGGTCGCTGCCTGCCGCTCTGGAGGCATGATGAACAAGGTTGAGCGGGATATAGCCAATTTGCCGGATACAACGGTTTCGGTGCGCGAAGTGTTCGGGATCGATTCCGACATGACGGTGCCAGCCTATGCGGCAGGCGATTCCTATGTGCCGGAGCTTGATCCGGATTATCTTTTCGACCGTCAGACGACGCTCGCGATCCTTGCAGGCTTTGCCTATAACCGCCGCGTGATGGTTTCCGGTTATCACGGCACCGGTAAGTCGACCCATATTGAACAGGTCGCAGCCCGCCTCAACTGGCCTTGCGTGCGCGTCAACCTCGACAGCCATGTCAGCCGTATCGATCTCGTCGGCAAGGATGCCATCGTCGTGAAAGACGGCATGCAGGTCACCGAATTCAAGGACGGCATCCTGCCCTGGGCCTATCAGCACAATGTGGCTCTCGTTTTCGACGAATATGATGCGGGTCGTCCGGACGTGATGTTCGTGATCCAGCGCATTCTGGAAACTTCGGGCCGTCTGACCCTGCTCGACCAGAGCCGCGTTATCCATCCGCATCCGGCTTTCCGTCTGTTCGCCACTGCCAACACCGTCGGCCTCGGTGACACGACCGGCCTCTATCACGGCACCCAGCAGATCAACCAGGCGCAGATGGACCGCTGGTCCATCGTGACGACGCTGAACTATCTGCCGCACGACAATGAAGTGAATATCGTTCTCGCCAAGGCCAAGCATTACCAGAATGCCGAAGGCCGCGAGATTGTGAATAAGATGGTGCGCGTGGCCGACATGACCCGTCAGGCCTTCATCAATGGCGATCTCTCGACCGTCATGAGCCCGCGTACGGTCATCACATGGTCCGAAAACGCCGCGATCTTCAACGATGTCGGCTTTGCCTTCCGCCTGACCTTCCTCAACAAGTGCGACGAACTGGAACGCCCGATCGTGGCCGAGTTCTATCAGCGCGCTTTCGGCGTTGAGCTGCCCGAATCGGCAGCGAATATCGTTCTCGCTTGATGCGGAAGAAGCCTGCCGCCTGAGCATGTCCGGCGGCAGCGCACTGTCTGATGCAGGGGCGATGAGCTTCGCCCTTGCTTGAAAGCGAAGTCAGGATAGGCATATGTCGGGCCAGAAGTCAGGAATAGGCGATAATTCGCGCGAGCGTAAACCGGGACCGGTGGATTCCGAACCGTTCAAGCGCGCTCTAACGGCTTGTGTCCGCGCCATTTCCGGTGAGCATGAGCTGGAAGTGGCGTTCACCAACGACCGCCCGGCATTAAGCGCCAATCGCGCCCGTCTTCCCGATCTGCCGAAGCGCCCGACTGCGCACGACATCGCCGTCACCCGTGGCCTCGGCGATTCCATGGCGCTGCGTCAGGCACGTCACAATCCGCGCATTCATGCGGCCCTTGCCCCGGAAGGAAAGCAGGCGCGCGCGATTTACGACGCTGTCGAGCAGGCGCGTGTGGAAGCTATCGGCGCCCGCGCCATGGCAGGCATGGCGGATAATCTCACCACCATGCTTGCGGACAAATATTCGAAAGCCAATTTCTCCGCAGTTACCGCCAAGGAAGATGCGCCGCTTGAGGAAGCCGTATCGCTTCTGCTGCGTGAAAAGCTGACCGGACGGTCCGCACCTGCGGAAGCCGGACAGGTGCTCGAGCTATGGCGGGAGTGGATCGAGCAGAAGGCTGCGGCCGACATTGCGCGGCTTGGCGACAATCTCGAAGACCAGCAGGCCTTTGCGCGCACGGTGCGTGACATGCTCGCCTCCATGGATATGGCGGAGGAGCTGTCGCAGGAAGAACCGAGCGACGAAGAAGAGCAGAACGACGAGCAGACGCCGGATTCCGACGAAAATGAGGAAGGTGGCGACGAGAGCCAGGAAGGTTCCGATTCCGCTGAAAGCGAAGAATCCGACAGTTCGAGCGATGAAGGCGACCAGGGCGAAATGGACGCCGCCGATGCTTCTGCCGACGACATGGATGACAGCGACGATATCGACGCGGAAACGCCGGGCGATACACGCCGTCCGAACCAGCCTTTCGCCAATTTTGCCGAACATGTCGACTACAAGGTCTTCACGCGAGAGTTCGATGAAGAGGTTGAAGCGGTGGATCTTTGCGACGAGGCGGAACTAGACCGCCTTCGCAGCTTCCTCGACAAGCAGCTTGCCAATCTGCAGGGTGTGGTGGGGCGTCTGGCCAACCGCTTGCAGCGCCGCCTGATGGCGCAGCAGAATCGCTCCTGGGATTTCGATCTGGAAGAGGGCTATCTCGATTCGGCTCGTCTGGTGCGCATCGTCATTGATCCGACGCAGCCGCTTTCCTACAAGCAGGAGCGCGATACGGATTTTCGCGATACGGTCGTGACGCTGGTTCTGGACAATTCCGGCTCCATGCGCGGCCGTCCGATCACGGTCGCCGCGACCTGTGCGGACATTCTGGCCCGCACGCTGGAGCGTTGCGGTGTGAAGGTGGAGATTCTCGGTTTCACCACCAAGGCGTGGAAGGGTGGCCAGTCACGCGAAGCGTGGCTTGGACGCGGCAAGCCTGCCAATCCGGGTCGCCTCAATGATCTGCGCCATATCGTCTACAAGAGCGCCGATGCGCCCTGGCGGCGGGCACGGCGCAATCTCGGCCTGATGATGCGCGAAGGCCTGCTCAAGGAAAATATCGACGGTGAGGCGCTGATCTGGGCGCATCAGCGGCTGCTGGCGCGTCCCGAGCAACGCAAGATCCTGATGATGATCTCGGACGGCGCCCCCGTCGACGATTCGACGCTTTCCGTCAATCCGGGCAACTATCTCGAACGCCATCTGCGCGCCGTGATTGAAGAGATCGAAACACGCTCTCCGGTGGAGTTGATTGCAATCGGTATCGGCCATGATGTCACGCGCTATTATCAGCGTGCTGTCACCATCGTTGATGCGGAAGAACTGGCAGGCGCGATGACGGAGCAGCTCGCCTCGCTGTTCGAGGAGCAGGGTGCTGCAGCCTCGGGCAGGGGACGGCGCCGCGCTGGCGGACGATAAAATCAGGAATAGAAAAGGGCGCTTGAAGCGCCCTTTTTCATGCCTGCTGTTTGGTTGCAGCCAGAACGATTTCGCGTATGCACACGCCCTGGGCTGTTCATAGGCATAGAGAATGGCGCGAGCCACATCGTCGGCTGAAAGCACAGGCGCGCCCATTTCTTTCTTCCATGCTTCGTAACCGGCCTTGATACCGGCGTCGCTGGTATGGCTCAGAAGTTCCGTTTCCGCGGCACCCGGCGCGATCGTCACGACACGGACATTATGTGGCGAAAGTTCTTCGCGCAGGTTTTCCGACATGCCGTGCACGGCGAACTTCGTGCCAACATAAGCGACATGATCGGCGAAGGTCTTGCGGCCAGCCACCGAGCTGATGTTGATGATTGTGCCGGGCTTGCGCGCAGCCATGCCAGCCGAGGCAGCATGAATGCCGTTGAGAAGGCCTTTGACATTGACCTCCAGCATTCGGTCCCATTCATCCGGGTTCTGCTTGCTCACTTCACCCAGCAACATCACACCGGCATTATTGATGATAGCATCGGCAGGACCGAACTTGGCTTCGGCTTCCTGGACGGCTGCCGCAAGCGCCTTGCGGTCAGTGACGTCGACGGATTTGCAGAGCGTGTCTGGCAGCTTGAGCTTTTCCATCGCGTCCAGTCGGCGCGCCAGAAGCAGCAATGGATGACCGCGATGGGCAAACATTTTTGCAGCGGCAAGGCCAATGCCCGAGCTTGCGCCGGTAATAATGACGAGTGGAAGTTTTTCCTTATTCAAGGACCTTTAATCAATCCTTACCTAAATATAAATATAGTCAAACCGAAAGAGGAAAGCCGACGTGTGAATAATTTCAGGCGTCCTTTGCTTTCTATACGTAATATAAAAATCCGTTTCGATAAAGAAAGGCCGCAGGAAAAACCTGCGGTCTGTCGGAGAGCGGTTCATACAGGGGATATTTATTGAGGAAAACCGGTTTTCGTTGCGTTCAACGGATCGTGAATCCTCGAGAATATCAGCCAGCGTTTGTCCGGTTTGGCGCGTAAAGCGTCGGGGCAAAGACGGCGAGGATTGCGCCATAGGGGATCAGCATCAGCGTTCCCATAATGACTTTCACGAAGAAGTCGCCGAAAGCAAGCGAGGCCCAGAGCGGCACGCCAAGGCCGAGGAAGGATGCAGGTTCGGCAAGCGACGAATCGGGCATTCCGGTCAGCTTGTCGATCCAGGCGAAACCGGCTGCGAAGGCAATCGAGAAAAACAGGATTGTATCGAGCACCGAACCGAACATGGCGGCAGCAAAGGGAGCCTTCCACCAGGTCTTGCGACGCAGGCGGTCGAAGACTGTGATGTCCATCAGCTGTGCGAGAAGGAAGGCGGAGCCGGAGGCAATCGCGATTCGCGGCGTGGCGAGCCAGACCGACATGATGACGCCAAGCACGAAACCGGCATAGACGACCTTGCGCGCGGCAGCGGGGCCGAAGCGGCGATTCGTCAGGTCATTGACCAGAAAGGCGATGGGGTAGGTGAAGGCGCCGTAGGTCAGCACTTCACCGAGGCCGAAATGCTGGAATGGATACTGGACAAGTATGTTCGACGCGGCAACTGCCACGCACATGGCTAGTATCGCAGGCATAAGCCGGGAATAAGAAGGTGTCTCGATTGACATTTTTTTATCCTGGGTGATGGAACCAGCAAAAAAGGCCGACAAAAGCCGGCCTTTTTTGTCGAAATTTTTGGCCGGAAGCTTAGGCAGCGACTGCTGCTTCAGCCTGCTTCTTTGCGATCTGACGCTTCAGCAGGCGAGCGCGCTGCGAGAGTTCCTTGTCGTCAGACTTGACGAGGAACGCATCGAGACCGCCGCGATGTTCAACCGAACGCAGAGCGTTGGCAGAAACGCGCAGGCGATAGCTCTGGCCGAGCGTTTCGGACATTAGCGTAACATTGCAGAGGTTCGGCAGAAAGCGGCGACGCGTCTTGTTGTTCGCGTGGCTGACATTGTTGCCGTACTGGACCGACTTGCCGGTCAATTCACAAGCGCGGGACATTTTGGTCTCACCTTCAATTACGTTCTTCAGGCCCCGACCCGAATGTCCGAATTCAAGCAATCAACGCAGTTTGATGCTGCTGGCGCGCGATCTCGGACAGGCGGCCTATTGGGAAAGTCGCGTTTCTATAGTGACAGCAGCCGTTGCAGTCAAGTGAGATTCCGTATCCATCGCGAAAAGACGCGGTTTTCCGGCTTTCGCACGGTCTTCACGAAAGCTTGCGATCATAACTTCGCCAGTTTTGCTTGGCTTACACAGATACTGTATCGAAGAATCCCACGCAACTTCTGGGCGTTTCAATGTGGTTGAAAACCATCAGGAGACGATCAGGCGAAAAACAAGTCGCAAGATAGGATAAAGCGAATTTGCTTTGAGTTTTTGTCTTTACGCATGTCTTTATGGAAAACGGTCCTCTTTTCCACGACGTGCTTTAGCGAAAGGAATGCGCGCATGATCGAACCGTCGCATGAGTTGAAGCCCGTCTGGCAGCGGCTGGCGCATTATGGTGTGTTGACCTTTGCGGGCCTGATCTTTGCGGGATCAATGATTGCTAGCGGACCGGCCAGGGCCAACGATCTTTATCGGACCGAGTACGATATTTCCATTTTCGGACTTTCGATTGCGCGGTCTGCCATAGAAACCACGGTCAATGGCGCCAATTACAATCTCAATGGCCGTTTTCTGACTTCCGGTCTGGCGCGTGTGTTCGACGATACGGACGGCACCGTGCACGTTACCGGGAGCGCCGTTGGGGGCAAGGTCGTGCCGAAGAGCTTCGATCTCGCCTATAAGCATGGCCGCAAGAACAAGAGCACGACGATCCGCTTCGCCAATGGCAATGTCGTCGCGGCAGAAAACCAGCCTCCGGTGAAAAAGCGCGACCCGTGGGTGGAAACATCACCGCAGGACTTTCTCAATGTGAGCGATCCGCTGAGCGCGCTCATGATACCTGCAAAGAACGGTCGGGCGGTCTGTGACCGGTCGCTGAGCGTTTTCGACGGTCAGACCCGCGCGGAGATCAAGCTTTCCTTCAATGGCACCGAATCGTTCACGACCGACGGCTTTACCGGCGAATCGGTCGTCTGCTCGGCAAAGTTCGTTCCGATTTCCGGATATCAGAAGGGCAAGAAGGCTATCGATTATCTGAGCAATCGCAGCCGGATCACGATTTCCTTCGCATCGCTCGGCAATTCGGGCATCTATGCGCCCGTCGTGGCGCGAATCGGCACGCAGATCGGCACGCTCAAGATCGAAGCCACCCGTTTTTCCAAGGTGAACTGACCGGCAGCCGGTCCCAGTTAATGCTTCGGGTGCACGCATTCCTCATGGTTGCCGAGAATTTCGATCACGCGACACTGGTCGATGCGGCCATGTGCAGTGCATTCCAGCATGCGCTGCAATTCGGTTTTTAGCGACAGCAGTTTTGCGATGCGGTGTTCGACATCACTCAAGCGTGCGCGTGCAATGGCATCGGCCGCCGAACATGATTGGTCGGGATTATCCTGAAGATCGAGAAGTGTGCGGATCGCATCCACCTCGAAACCCAGATCGCGTGCGTGGCGAATGAAAAGCAGCCGCTGGACATCCTGCCGGTCATAGAGGCGGCGATTGCCATCAGTGCGCGGCGGTGAGGGCAGCAGGCCGATCTGCTCGTAATAACGAATCGTCGGCACTTTGACGCCGCTCGCTTTCGATGCTTCTCCGATCGATACATTCATGATCATTTTCCGCTTGCTCCTCTAGTCACTAGAGGATGTAGACCTTGCTCAACACAATTCAAGAGCAGTGCTGAAAAGAGCAGATCATGAGTGAAACATTGAACCAGATTCGCTTTCGCATCGACGGTATGGATTGCGCATCCTGCGCAACCAAGATCGATACTGCCGTGCGGCGCGTGCGCGGTATCGAGGATGTGTCCGTCTTTGTCACGGCAGGCACGATGACCGTCAGCCATGATGGAACAGGCGATCTCGACAAGATCGCAAGCAAGGTGCGCAGCCTCGGCTATGGTGTGGAGCCGATGGCCCCCGAAAAAACCGTCAAGGAAAAAGCACTGGTGAAGCATGAGCATTCGCACGATCATTCTCACCACGACCACGACCACGACCACGACCACGACCACGACCACGACCACAGTGCGTGCGGCGGCCATCATGATCACGCCCATGAACACAATCATGAAGCCCACGACAAGGTTATTGCCGTAACGTCCAACAGTTTCCGCTTTCAGGTCGATGGCATGGATTGTGCATCCTGTGCGGCCAAGATCGATACCGCCGTGCGGCGCCTGTCCGGCGTGACGGATGTGTCCGTTTCCGCGACCAATGGCGCAATGACCGTCAACCATGATGGAACGGCGAAGAGCGACGAAATCGCCGGCAGAGTGACGGCGCTGGGCTACAAGACTGCCCTTGCCAAAACCGTTGTCCCCGGTGCCATTTCTGCACCAAAGGCGACCGGGCCGACAAAGCCGCTGCCGTGGTGGCGTTCGAAAAAGGGTCAGATGATGCTGGCCTGTGGCGGCGGGCTGATCGCGGCCTATATTGTCGGACATCTTTATCCGTCCATCGCGCTTTGGGCCTTCACTGCTGCGATGCTGATCGGTCTCGTGCCGATTGCCAAGCGTGCCTATATGGCGGCCATCAACGGCACGCCATTTTCAATCGAGATGCTGATGACCATTGCCGCCATCGGCGCAATGTTTATCGGCGCAACCGAGGAAGCAGCAGCCGTCGTGTTTCTGTTTATGGTCGGTGAGCTTTTGGAAGGCGTTGCTGCGGGTAAGGCGCGTGCCAGCATTCAATCCCTGACTGCGCTGGTGCCGAAGACTGCCTTCCTTGAGAGAAATGGTGCGACCACGGAAGTTGCCGCCGACAGTCTGGCGGTCGGCGATGTGATTTCCGTGCGCCCCGGCGACCGTATGCCTGCGGATGGTGAAATCCTGACGGGCGAGAGCGCTGTCGATGAAGCACCGGTCACCGGTGAAAGCACTCCGGTCGGGAAGGCCGAAGGCGACACGGTTTTTGCTGGCACGATCAACGGCGACGGCGTGTTGCGGGTTCGGGTCACGGCTGCCGCGCAGGACAATACCATCGCCCGGGTTGTGCGGCTGGTCGAGGAAGCGCAGGAAGCCAAGGCGCCGACCGAACGTTTCATCAATCGTTTCTCGACCTATTACACGCCGGGCGTTGTGGTTGTGGCGGCGCTCGTCGCCATTCTGCCGCCGCTTGTTGCGGGTGGTGACTGGAATGAATGGGTTTACAAGGGTCTTGCGATCCTTCTGATCGGTTGCCCCTGTGCGCTGGTCATTTCCACGCCTGCTGCAATTGCAGCGGCTCTGTCGTCGGGTGCCCGGCGCGGCCTTCTCATGAAGGGCGGCGCTGTGCTGGAAACCATCGGCAAGATCACGGCGGCCTGTTTCGACAAGACCGGCACGCTGACCGAGGGCAAGCCGAAGGTGACAGATGTTCTTGCAGGCGACTTGTCCGAGGATGAAGTGCTGCGTCTTGCCGCGTCTCTGGATGCGGGCTCAAGCCATCCGCTGGCGCTGGCGATTGTCGGTGCTGCAGAACAGCGCAGCCTGAAACTGTCTGTCATCACGCAGGGCAAGGCCCATGGCGGCAAGGGTGTGTCTGGGGCGGTTGGTGAAATGGACCTGTTTCTGGGGTCGCGCCGCGCCGCCAATGATATTGCGGCCATTCCGGACGCACTGGCGAGCCGCATTGCTGCTTGCAACGACGAAGGCAAGACCGTTTCTGTCCTTGTCGCCGATGGCAAGATTGCCGGTGCAATCGCCATGCGTGATGAACCGCGCGCTGATGCCATTGCCGGTTTGCAGGAATTGAAAGCGGCCAATATTCGCACCGTTATGCTGACCGGTGACAATCGCCGCACGGCGGAAGCAATCGGACGCGATCTCGGGATCGAAGTGCGGGCTGAGCTTCTGCCGGAAGACAAGCAGCGTATTGTCGGTGAGTTGCGTAAAGAAGGTCTGATCGTCGCCAAGGTTGGTGACGGCATCAACGATGCGCCAGCCCTTGCTGCCGCCGATGTCGGCATCGCCATGGGTGGCGGCACGGATGTGGCGCTGGAAACGGCCGACGCTGCGGTTCTGCATGGCCGGGTTGGCGATGTGGCAGCAATGGTCGACCTTTCCAAGCGAACCATGCGCAATATCCATCAGAATATTGCCATAGCGCTCGGATTGAAGGCTGTCTTTCTGGTGACCACCGTGCTGGGTATTACAGGCCTCTGGCCCGCAATTCTGGCCGATACTGGTGCCACCGTTCTTGTGACAATCAATGCTTTGCGGCTTCTGAGGCAACCGGTGCGATAAAACAAAAGAACCGGCGAAACCGCCGGTTCGTCTCTCTTCCTTCGAGCCGTGTTACTCGCCGATCAGAACGCGGATGCGTTCGCTATATTGCTTGCCAAAGGCGAGGTGCTCGGGATTGATGTCCTTTAACTCGTCCACCAACTGCGGCTCGCTTTCGGCATCAGCTGCTGCAAGGCTGCTCATCAGGGCGAAATAGCCGAGAATATAATCGGACGGCGTGATGTTCTGGGCCTTGAGCACTTCCACGACCTGCGGGCGGGATTCGACGCTCTTCACCATCTTGTCGAAGGAAGGCGTGGCATCCTGTCCTTCCTCTTCCGTCGCTGAAAGTTCCATACCGCCCAGCTGTTCCTGCACTTTTTCCATGCGCGACAGGAAATCTTCGCTCAGCTTGAAATTGTTGATTTCGGCAGGCGTTTGCTTCGGTGCGACATCAAGCAGGTCGTCGGCAAACGCGACGCTTGTGGAAACGGGCACGGCGACAAGAGAAAGGCCAATGGGGAAAAGGCCGAGGAAAACGGCGCAGCCTGCAATCTTGAAACGGGAAAACACCGTCATTCTTCTATCCTCGAACTGTGGAACGATTCGCGCTCTCAAATAGCAATAGCATATGTCAGAACATATCCTTGCGCTTGCGGATTTCGGCAAACACGGTTTCGTCGGGTGCATCCTGCAGGCCGAGGCGGCTGCGAATGCCTGCATCATGCCAGCGCAGGAAGGGATTGGTCGCCATTTCAAGCGCAATGCTTGACGGCAATGTCATGCGATCGGCGGCGCGGAGCCGCGCAATCTCGGCGACACGCTCCTTGAGGGCGGAATTGGCGGGGTCGATGGTGAGCGCAAATCGGGCATTGCTTTCGGTATATTCATGACCGCAATAAACCGCCGTATCGCCGGGAAGCGCAACCAGCTTCCGCAACGACTGGAACATGGTGAGCGGCGTTCCCTCGAAAAGCCGCCCGCAACCGAGCGCGAACAGCGTATCGCCCGTGAAGACGGCTTTCGCATCGGGAAGATAATAGGACACTTCGCCCGCCGTATGGCCGGGTGTCGCAATGACCTTCACCCGGAAGAGACCGAAGGTGAATTCGTCGCCGTCCTTCACCGTGCGGTCGATGCCGGGAATCTTTGTTTCTTCGGCCTTGGGGCCGATGATGCTGACGCCGTATTTCGCCTTCAGCGCATCATTGCCCTCGACGTGATCGAGATGGTGATGCGTTGTGAAGATGAAATCGAGCGTCCAGCCGCGCCGTTTCAGCGCGGCCTCGATCGCCGCTGCATCGGGCGCATCAATGGATGCGGTGAGTGCGCTTTGGGGATCGTGGATCAGGACGCCATAATTGTCGCTGCGGCAGATGAACTGTTCGATTTCAAGCCGTTGTGCGATCCCGTTCATGGTGTCCGTCCTCCCGTTACGACGCGGTTTTGTTATCTTCCGTCAGTGAATGCTTCTGGATAAGCGGCATCTGTAAAAGCGTGAAGACAATGGTGATGGGCATAATGCCCCACACCTTGAACGATACCCAGGCATCGGTCGTGAAATTCCGCCAGACAACCTCGTTGACCACGGCGAGGAAGATGAAGAACAGCCCCCAGCGCAGCGTCAGTTTTCGCCAGCCTTCGGCATCGAGACGGAAGGCTGAATCAAACACATAGCCGAGCAGGGACTTGCCGAAGAAGAGCCCGCCGAGCAGGATCGCACCAAACAGCGTGTTGACGATGGTGGGCTTCATCTTGATGAAGGTGTCGTTGTGCAGCCAGAGCGTCAGTGCTCCGAACACCAATACGACAATGCCGGAGACAAGCGGCATGATGGGCAGGGTGCGCGTCATTGTCCATGAAATGGCGAGCGCGATTACGGTTGCGCCCATGAATAGCGCCGTTGCGAGAAAGATCGGTGCGCCGATGGACGCCAGCACCGGAAAACGCTCGATCAGCATTTCGCCACGCGCATTGGCAAAGAAGAAGACAAGAAGCGGCCCCAGCTCCAGCGCAAGCTTGAGCAGCGGCGGGACTTCCCGGCGTTCGGCTTCGCTTTTCTGTGACGGATCGCGTTCGAAAACGGGATGCTCCATCAGGCAACTCCTGCGATGGCGCGGGCAAAATCCTTGGCCGCAAAGGGTTCCAGATCGTCGACACCTTCGCCGACGCCGATGAAATAGATCGGCAGTTTATGCTTGGCCGAGATGGCGACAAGAATGCCGCCCCGTGCCGTGCCGTCAAGCTTGGTCATGACCAGACCGTTGACACCGGCAATATTCTTGAAGATTTCGACCTGATTAAGGGCATTCTGGCCGGTGGTGGCATCAAGTGTCTGCAGTACCGTATGCGGCGCTTCCGGATCATGCTTGCCCAGCACGCGCACGATTTTTGCAAGCTCGTCCATCAGTTCAGCCTTGTTCTGCAACCGTCCTGCAGTATCGATGATGAGGACGTCGCTGCCGGCTTCCTTGGCCTTTTCCCATGCATCATAGGCAAGCCCTGCCGCATCGGCGCCGAGCTTGGAGGACACGACCGGCGAACCGGTGCGTTCGCCCCAGATGTGCAACTGCTCGATGGCTGCTGCGCGGAATGTGTCGCCTGCCGCCAGCATGACCTTGAGGCCACCTGCGGTAAGCTTTGCGGCAAGCTTGCCGATGGTGGTGGTCTTGCCGGTGCCGTTGACGCCGACCACGAGGACGACATGCGGCTTGTGTGACAGGTCAAGCTCCAGCGGCTTTGCCACCGGGCCTAGAACCTTTTCGATTTCCGCGCCCATGATGGTGCGCACTTCCTCGCCCGTCACGTCCTTGCCGTAGCGACCCGAGGCAAGCGCATCGGTCACGCGCATGGCGGTTTCAAGCCCGAGATCAGCCTGGATCAGTACGTCTTCGAGATCCTGCAGCGTGTCATCATCGAGCTTGCGCTTGGTGAAAATGCCGCCGATGGATTCGCTCAATGAATTCGATGAACGGAGCAGGCCGCGACGCAGACGCTCGAACCAGGACAGCTTTGGCTGAGGCGCTGCCTCAACCGGCGCTTCTTCCTTATGTTCCTCGACGGCCTTGGCGACTTTGACCTTCTTGGGCTTCACTGGTTCCGGCTGAGGTGCGGGTTCGACCGCTTCCTTTACCACAGGTGCATCAGGAGCTTTTGCGACTTCGGGCTGTTCGAGTTCGACAGCGGGTTCCGCCTCGGGCTCGACAACAGGCTCAACAACGGGTTCAATAGCAGGTTCTGGCGTAGGTGCTTCGACCGCGATTGGTTCCATCACCGGAGGCTGTTCAATCGGGATTTCGATCTCGGCAACCGGATGCTCCGGTTCAATCTTTTCTTCCTCAACCGTTTCAGACGCAGGCGCTTCAATCGGCTCAGGCTCGCTGGCGCTCAATGGCACTTCCGGTTCGGAAATGACCACTTCAACGACGGCTGTTTCGATTTTTTTGGGCGCTTCGACGGTTTCAGGAAGTTGCGTTTCTAAAGCCGTTTCCACGGCATCGGGAGCCGGTTGTTCGACTGGTTTTTCTTCGACCTCCTTCTTGCCGAAGGAGAACATTTTCTTGATGAAACCCATTGCCATGAAATCTGATGCCCTTAAGCTTTAAGCCGCTTGCGGCTCTGCCTGACGGGTGAGGAGTTTTTCACCGTCATGGCCTGTCACGATACGTTCGATGATTTCGCCCGGTGCACCGCTGTCCACCGATGCCAGAGTAAAGCCTTCGGTGCGCGCAATACCTTCCTTCTCGACAAGGAGGCGCTGCAAGGTGCCGTTCAGCGCGCCGAGGTGTTTTTCATAAGCGCGGTCGCCTTCCGCGCGCAGGCGTGCCGCACGTTCCTTGACGATTTCGCGCCGCACCTGCGGCATACGGGCGGCGGGGGTGCCTTCGCGTGCGCTGTAGGGGAAGACGTGTAGGTGGGACAGTCCGCATTCCTCGACGATCTTCAGCGAATTCCGGAACATGTCTTCGGTTTCGGTGGGGAAACCGGCGATGATGTCCGCGCCGAAGACGATGTCAGGACGAAGCCCACGTACTGTTTCGCAGAAGCGGATCGAATCGTCGCGTAAGTGGCGGCGCTTCATGCGCTTCAGGATCATGTCGTCGCCCGCCTGTAGCGACAGATGCAGATGCGGCATCAGGCGCTTTTCATTGGCAATCGCATCCATCAGATCGTCATCGGCTTCGATGGAATCGATGGAGGAAAGACGCAGGCGCCGCAAATCCGGCACTTGGTTGAGAACAGTCTTCACCAGCTTGCCGAGACGTAGGCTTCCCGGAAGATCGGGACCGTAGGAGGTCATGTCCACGCCGGTCAGCACCACTTCGGCATAACCGTTGCCGACAAGGCGCTTGACCTGATCCACCACCGCGCCCATCGGAACGGAGCGGGAATTACCGCGACCATAGGGAATGATGCAGAAGGTGCAGCGATGATCGCAGCCATTCTGCACCTGCACGAATGCGCGTGCCCGACCTTCGATGGCATCGACCATGTGACTTGCGGTTTCACGCACTTCCATAATGTCGTTGACGCGGACCTTCTCGAACTGGTTGACGCCGAAATCCGGCAGCATCCGGTAGGAATTGGATTTCAGTTTTTCCTCATTGCCAAGAATGAGGTCGACTTCGTCCATGGCGGCAAAATTGTCCGCTTCGGTCTGTGCGGCGCAGCCGGTGACGATGATGCGCGCTTCCGGGTTTTCACGGCGTGCCTTGCGGATCGCCTGACGCGCCTGTCGCACTGCTTCCGCCGTCACAGCGCAGGTGTTGAAGATGATCGCGCCATCCTTTAATTCGCTAAGTCCGGCGGCATCGGCTTCGCGTTTCATCACCTCTGATTCATAGGTGTTGAGACGGCATCCGAATGTTACGACTTCCACCGACATCAGGCTGCACCCCTGTCAGTTGGCTTGTCATTCTGGGCGTCGCGGCTCCATTCGCCGGTTGCAGGATCGAAAGTGCCTGAAAATTCCCATTCGGCGGGGCCGGTCATCATGACATGATCGTCGTCGCGCCATTCGATCCTGAGCGGGCCACCGGGAACATTGACGGTGACTGTGCGCCCGGTGCGGCGCGTGCGTACTGCCGATACGGCGGCGGCGCAGGCGGCGGAACCACAGGCGAGGGTCAGACCTGCACCGCGCTCCCACGTGCGCAGATCGATTGTCTCGGGCGAGGTGACATGGGCCACGGAGATATTGGCGCGCTCCGGAAAGATCGGATGATGTTCCAGAAGCGGTCCGAATTTTTCCAGCTCATAGGACCATACATCACGGTCGACCCAGAAGATTGCGTGCGGGTTGCCCATGGATGCTACCGACGGCGAATGCAGAACCGGCGCGTCGATGGGGCCGACCTGCAGTTCGATCATGCGCGTATCGCGAAATTCCTCGGCAAGCGGAATGTCCTGCCAATCGAAGCGCGGCTTGCCCATATCGACTGAAATCAGGCCGTCTTCGTGTTCGGTCGCCGTCAGAATTCCGGCGCGGGTCTCAAAAGTAAAGGCCTGCCGACCGGTCTCGGCGGCCAGCGCCTGAACGACGCAGCGTGTGCCGTTGCCGCAAGCCTGGGCTTCCGTGCCGTCGCAATTGATGATCGCAATATAGTTGTCGGTTCCCGCCGTGCGCGGATCGTGGATCGCCATGATCTGATCGAAGGCGGTTTCGCTGTCGCCTGCAAGACGGATCGCAGCTTCAGGCGTTATCCGGTCCGCGCGACCGCGCATGTCGGCAACGATGATCTGATTGCCGAGCCCGTTCATCTTGGCGAAGGCTGCCTTGGTGGCCATATCTATCGTGGTTCCGTTTTCCTGTGGCTTTGGTCGATAAAGCCTATGGGACAATTAGCGTCTATATGGCGGAAAAGCCCGCAAATTGCCAGTACCCGCGACAGATTGCGAAAAGTTGCGGCTCGGATGTTCGTGCAGGACAGGCGCCAATATCGGAGAAACTGTGGCCTTCCTGTCCCAGTTTCAAGATTATTATGCGGTTTCAAGCATTCTTGAAGGGTTTGAGGGGTAAAAATGACAGGTGCCGGTGTTGCTTTTTTAACCATATAGCCATTTTATCGGTCCAATATTGTCACATTGCAGGGCTTCGGTAGGAAGTCCGGGGCATCCCCACCCCTGATGAGAAATGCGGAAATGGAGAACCAGATGGGAATTTCGAAAGCAAGTCTGCTCAGCCTCGCGGCGGCTGGCATTGTCCTGGCCGGGTGCCAGAGCTCCCGGTTCGGCAATCTCGATACGGTTTCGCCACCACCGCCACCGCCGCCCGTGAATGCGGCTCCAGCAGGCTCAGTGCAGAAGGGCAACCTTAATTCTCCTAATGCTTCGCAGTTCCCGACGGCTCCGACCACGGACCCGAATGCACAACCCGGCACACAGGTTGCAAGCCTGCCGCCGGCATCCGCGCCCGATCTGACGCCGGGCTCCGTCGCCGGTGTCTGGAACGCATCGCTTGGCGGCCAGAGCTGCAAGATCGCGACGCCGCAGACCAAGTATGGTCAGGGCTATCGCGCTGGTCCGCTGCGTTGCCCGGGCGAACTCGGCAATCTCGCTTCCTGGGCCGTCAACGGCAAGCAGCTCGTTCTCTATGATGCGAATGGCGGCACCGTCGCGTCGCTCTATTCTTCGGGACAGAGCCGCTTCGACGGACAGACTTCAGGCGGGCAGGCCGTGTCGCTTTCGCGCTAAGACATTCTTTCGCTTAAAGACAGGCGGATCATCGCGAGATGGTCCGCCGTTTTTGCAATTGAAAGGTTGAACGGAAGCAATCATGTCTTTCGACGGTAATCTGAAAGCCTTCCCCTCCGTCCGCGAACATTACGATGCGATGGTCGTGGCGGGTGATGTGGAAGCCGATCCTGCTCAACTCGAACTCACCGTCCGTTATGACCGGCTGATCGAGGAAATCTGTACCAAACGCCTGTCACGCAAGTCGAGCGCGCTCGGCTGGCTGTTCGGCAAGCGCAAGGAGGCAACGAGCGTCATCAAGGGGCTTTACGTGCACGGCGAGGTCGGGCGCGGCAAGACCATGCTGATGGACATGTTCTTTTCGCTTTTGCCCGTCGAGCGTAAACGTCGCGCGCATTTCAATGATTTTATGGCCGATGTGCACGAGCGCATCTATGCGCATCGTCAGGCGTTGAAGCGTGGCGAAACCAAGCAGGACGATCCGATCCCGCCGGTCGCCGATGCCTTGAGCCAACACGCGTGGGTGCTGTGTTTCGACGAATTCACCGTGACGGATATTGCCGATGCGATGATCCTGTCGCGCCTGTTCAGTGCCTTGTTCGCGCGTGGAGTGGTGTTGGTGGCGACGTCCAACGTTGCGCCGGACAATCTTTATCGCGACGGACTGAACCGGCAGCTTTTCCTGCCCTTCATCGATATTCTCAAGCAGTATGTCGATGTGATCAATCTCGATTCGCGCACCGATTACCGCCTCGAAAAGCTCGACCGCCAGCCGGTCTATCTGTCACCGCTGGGTTCTGAGACGACCAAGCGCATGGATGCGGCCTGGTTGGCGCAAAAGGACGGTGCGCATGAAAAGCCGGATGTCATCCGCATCAAGGGGCGCGACATCGAGGTCGCCCGTGCCGTGCATGGTGCGGCGCGCTTCACTTTCGATGCGCTCTGTTCGAAGCCGCTTGGTGCCTCGGACTATATCGCCATCGTGAAGCACTATCCGACCTTGTTCATCGATGATGTTCCGGTGTTGGACTATTCACGCCGCAACGAGGCCAAGCGCTTCATTCTACTGGTCGACGTACTCTACGATCACCACGCGCGGGTGTTCATTTCGGCTGAAGCCGAACCGGAAAAGCTCTATCTCGCCAGCAAGGGCACGGAGGCCTTCGAGTTCGATCGTACCGCTTCCCGTCTTTTCGAGATGCAGAGCGCGGGCTATCTGGCGGAGCCACCCGGCAAGGCCGGTTGAAGTCGACCCTTCCCGCTATCATCATCAGACTGCCACAGACTGGACTTATAAGCCCGGTGGGCTATGTTGCTCACGCAATTCATGCGGAAGGCGGTGGCGCGTTCGCGCCGGACTTCTGATACGGCATCAGTTTTAAATCGGGGCCGGTTTTGAACCGGTGCACAACGTTGTTGGAATTGGCAGCTTGCCAGTCGCTCCTTCACCGCTTCGCCGGGGATGGTTCGCGGCGGTAGGAGAGGGTGGTTTTGCCTTGATATTGACAAATTATCTTACGTTTACGTAAGAACCATTAATTCTAACCGATTGAAAACATTAGTCGCAAAATAATGAGTTGAGTTTATCGCCAAAGAGTCCTATCTCGCAGTTCCAACGCTTGAGCGTTTCCGGCGAGGATTCCGGATGGCTTGATGCGTCTCTGGATCAAAAGTGAGGAAAGAAACAATCATGGCACGCAACAAGATTGCCCTCATCGGCTCCGGCATGATCGGCGGCACGCTCGCTCATCTGGCCGGTCTGAAGGAACTCGGCGACGTCGTCCTTTTCGACATTGCGGAAGGCATCCCGCAGGGTAAGGGGCTGGATATCGCCGAATCTTCTCCGGTTGACGGTTTTGATGCGAAATACACCGGCGCCAACGACTACGCAGCAATTGAAGGCGCAGACGTTGTCATCGTGACCGCAGGCGTGCCGCGCAAGCCGGGCATGAGCCGCGACGACCTTCTGGGCATCAACCTCAAGGTGATGGAACAGGTTGGCGCAGGCATCAAGAAATACGCCCCTGAAGCTTTCGTCATCTGCATCACCAACCCGCTGGACGCCATGGTCTGGGCGCTGCAGAAGTTCTCCGGTCTTCCGGCGCACAAGGTTGTCGGCATGGCTGGCGTTCTCGACAGCGCCCGCTTCCGTTATTTCCTCTCGGAAGAGTTCAACGTTTCGGTTGAAGACGTCACGGCTTTCGTGCTGGGCGGCCACGGCGACAGCATGGTTCCGCTGGCCCGTTACTCAACCGTCGCAGGCATCCCGCTCCCTGATCTCGTCAAGATGGGCTGGACCAGCCAGGACAAGCTCGACAAGATCATCCAGCGCACCCGTGACGGCGGCGCGGAAATCGTCGGCCTGCTCAAGACCGGCTCGGCTTTCTACGCTCCGGCTGCATCGGCCATCCAGATGGCTGAATCCTACCTCAAGGACAAGAAGCGCGTCCTGCCGGTTGCTGCCCAGCTTACGGGCCAGTACGGTGTCAAGGACATGTATGTCGGCGTGCCGACCGTGATCGGTGCCAATGGCGTCGAGCGCATCATTGAAATTGATCTCGACAAGAACGAAAAGGCTGAATTCGACAAGTCGGTGGCTTCGGTCGCCGGTCTTTGCGAAGCCTGCATCGGCATCGCTCCGTCTCTGAAGTAAAATTCCAGACAAGGCCGGGTTGTCGCATTTGTGCGGCTCCGGCCTTTTCCGGCTGTCAATTATCGGTCGAAGATTCGGGCCGTACCGGCTCGCTGAATCGGTCGGGAATCCGTAGAGGACAACCAGATGAATATTCACGAATACCAGGCCAAGCGCCTGCTTCACACCTACGGCGCACCGATCGCCAATGGTGTGGCTGTCTATTCCGTCGAACAGGCGGAAGAATGGGCAAAGACGCTTCCCGGACCGCTTTATGTCGTCAAGAGCCAGATCCATGCTGGTGGACGCGGCAAGGGCAAGTTCAAGGAACTGCCAGCCGATGCAAAGGGCGGCGTGCGCCTCGCCAAGTCGGTTGAGGAAGTGGTTGCCAATGCGAAGGAAATGCTCGGCAACACGCTCGTCACCAAGCAGACCGGCCCTGCCGGCAAGCAGGTCAACCGTCTTTACATCGAAGACGGCGCCGACATCGCTCGCGAGCTTTATCTCTCGATCCTGATCGACCGCACCGTTGGTCGTCCGGCTTTCGTCGTTTCGACCGAAGGTGGCATGGACATCGAAGCCGTTGCCGAAGAAACCCCTGAAAAGATCGTGACTGTCGCCATCGATCCGGCCAAGGGCGTAACGGACGAAGACGCCAGCAAGCTCGCCGACGCGCTGAAGCTTGAAGGTCAGGCTCGCGAAGACGGCGTCAAGCTGTTCCCGATCCTCTACAAGGCCTTCACCGAAAAGGACATGAGCCTTCTCGAGATCAACCCGCTGATCGTCATGACCGATGGCCGCGTGCGCGTTCTCGACGCCAAGGTATCGTTCGACGGCAATGCTCTGTTCCGTCATCCTGACATTCAGGAACTACGCGATCTGTCGGAAGAAGACGAAAAAGAGATCGAAGCTTCCAAGTACGATCTCGCTTACGTCGCTCTCGACGGCAATATCGGCTGCATGGTCAACGGCGCAGGCCTTGCCATGGCGACGATGGACATCATCAAGCTCTACGGTGCAGAACCTGCCAACTTCCTCGACGTTGGTGGCGGCGCTTCCAAGGAGAAGGTGACGGCTGCGTTCAAGATCATCACCGCTGATCCGGCTGTCCAGGGCATTCTGGTCAACATCTTCGGTGGCATCATGAAGTGCGACGTCATTGCCGAAGGCGTGATCGCTGCGGTCAAGGAAGTCGGCCTCAAGGTTCCTCTGGTTGTCCGTCTCGAAGGCACCAATGTCGAACTCGGCAAGAAGATCATCAACGAGAGCGGCCTGAACGTCATTTCGGCCGACGATCTCGACGATGCGGCGCAGAAGATCGTCGCTGCAGTGAAGGGGAATTAAGGCATGTCCATTCTCGTCAACAAGGACACCAAGGTTCTCGTACAGGGCCTGACCGGCAAGACCGGCACCTTCCACACTGAACAGGCGCTTGCCTACTACGGCACGCAGATGGTCGGCGGTATCCATCCGAAGAAGGGTGGCGAAACCTGGGAAGGTCAGAAGGGTGAAAAGCTTCCGATCTTCGCAACCGTTGCCGAAGCCAAGGAACGCACAGGTGCAGACGCATCGGTGATCTACGTTCCGCCAGCAGGTGCTGCCGATGCCATCATCGAAGCCATCGAAGCTGAAATCCCGTTCATCGTCTGCATCACCGAAGGCATTCCGGTCATGGACATGGTTCGCGTCAAGGAGCGTCTGGAGCGCTCGAAGTCGCGCCTGCTCGGACCAAACTGCCCAGGCATCCTGACCCCTGAAGAATGCAAGATCGGCATCATGCCGGGCAATATCTTCAAGAAGGGTTCGGTGGGTGTTGTTTCCCGCTCCGGCACGCTTACCTATGAAGCAGTGTTCCAGACCTCGAACGAGGGCCTCGGTCAGACCACCGCTGTCGGTATCGGCGGCGATCCGGTCAAGGGCACCGAGTTCATCGACGTGCTGGAAATGTTCCTGGCCGACGACGAAACCAAGTCGATCGTCATGATCGGTGAAATCGGCGGTTCGGCTGAAGAAGACGCGGCCCAGTTCCTCAAGGACGAAGCCAAGCGCGGTCGCAAGAAGCCGATGGTCGGCTTCATCGCTGGCCGTACGGCTCCTGCCGGACGCACCATGGGCCATGCCGGCGCCGTGATCTCCGGCGGCAAGGGCGGCGCGGAAGACAAGATTGCTGCCATGGAATCGGCCGGCATTCGCGTGTCGCCGTCGCCGGCGCAGCTCGGCAAGACGCTGGTCGAAGTCCTCAAGGGCTGAGATCGCGTATCGGTCTGAATATCCCGGCGGCGGCGAAAGCCGCTGCCGGGTTTAGCATAACAACGGGTCATGTGATCCGGCTTAGAGGGACGGATATCCGTTCCGACGCGTAGAGTTTAGTCATGCCGGGGTCTGTAGCGGTTCCTCCCCGGCGGCGTGAGGGATGAAGTTTCGAACTTCCGGCCCGCGCAAGATGAGCCACTGACAAGGAGACGGAGCGCTGCTCCGGATAGGCTATGGCAAGGCAAGAACAAGCCAACGACGTTTTCGCCCTTACCTCATTCCTCTATGGCGGCAATGCCGACTATATTGAGGAGCTGTACGCCAAGTATGAGGACGATCCGAATTCGGTCGATCCGCAGTGGCGCGATTTCTTCGCGAAGCTGGGCGACAATGCCGACGATGTGAAGAAAAACGCTGAAGGCGCGTCCTGGACCAGGAAGAACTGGCCGATTGCAGCCAATGGCGAACTGATTTCCGCGCTCGATGGCAACTGGGCTGAAGTTGAAAAGCACGTCACCGACAAGCTGAAAGGCAAGGCTGCAAAGGGCGAAGCGAAGGGTGCTACCGGCGCGGCTCTTACCAGCGAAGAGATCACACAGGCTGCACGCGACAGCGTTCGCGCCATCATGATGATCCGCGCCTACCGCATGCGTGGCCATCTGCACGCCAATCTCGATCCGCTCGGTCTCTCCGAGACGCCGAACGACTATAACGAGCTGGAGCCGGAAAACTACGGTTTCACGCCTGCCGACTACAACCGCAAGATTTTCATCGACAACGTGCTCGGCCTCGAATATGCGACCGTGCCGGAAATGCTCGACATTCTGAAGCGTACCTACTGCGGTACGATCGGCGTCGAATTCATGCATATCTCCGATCCAGCTGAAAAAGCCTGGATTCAGGAACGTATCGAAGGTCCGGATAAAAAGGTTGCTTTCACGCCGGAAGGCAAGAAGGCCATCCTGTCGAAGCTGATCGAAGCGGAAGGCTTCGAGCAGTTCATCGACGTCAAATACAAGGGCACCAAGCGTTTCGGCCTGGATGGCGGTGAATCGCTGATCCCTGCGCTGGAACAGATCGTCAAGCGCGGCGGCGCCATGGGCGTCAAGGAAATCATCTTCGGCATGGCCCACCGTGGCCGTCTGAACGTGCTTAGCCAGGTCATGGGCAAGCCGCATCGCGCTATTTTCCACGAGTTCAAGGGCGGCTCCTATGCACCGGACGACGTGGAAGGCTCGGGCGACGTGAAGTACCATCTGGGCGCTTCGTCGGACCGTGAATTCGACGGCAACAAGGTCCACCTGTCGCTGACCGCCAACCCGTCGCACCTCGAAATCGTCAACCCGGTCGTGATGGGCAAGGCCCGTGCCAAGCAAGACCTGCTGGCTGGTCGCACCCGTGACGACATGGTTCCGCTTGCAACGCGCGCCAAGGTTTTGCCGCTGCTCCTGCATGGCGATGCTGCCTTTGCCGGTCAGGGTGTCGTGGCCGAGTGCCTCGGCCTTTCGGGCCTGAAGGGCCACCGCGTCGCCGGTACGGTTCACTTCATCATCAACAACCAGATCGGTTTCACCACCAATCCGGCCTTCTCGCGTTCGTCGCCTTATCCGTCGGATGTGGCGAAGATGATCGAAGCGCCGATCTTCCACGTCAATGGCGACGATCCGGAAGCCGTGGTGTTTGCCGCCAAGGTAGCAACCGAATTCCGCATGACCTTCCACAAGCCGGTGGTCATAGACATGTTCTGCTATCGCCGCTTCGGTCACAACGAAGGTGACGAACCGTCTTTCACCCAGCCGTTGATGTACAAGGCGATCCGTGCACACAAGACCACGGTTCAGCTCTACAGCGACAAGCTGATTGCTGAAGGACTGATCAAGCAGGAAGAAATCGACCAGATGAAAGCGCAGTGGCGCGAAAATCTGGAAACCGAATTCGACGCCGGACAGAGCTACAAGCCGAACAAGGCCGACTGGCTGGACGGCGCTTGGGCTGGCCTGCGCACCGCCGACAATGCCGACGAACAGCGTCGCGGCAAGACTGCCGTGCCGATGAAGACGCTCAAGGAAATCGGCAAGAAGCTGGTTGAAGTACCGAAGGACTTCCACGTCCATCGCACGATCCAGCGCTTCCTCGACAACCGTGCCAAGATGATGGAAACGGGCGAAGGGATTGATTGGGCGACGGCTGAATCGCTGGCATTCGGCTCGCTGGTTGCTGAAGGCAGCCCGATCCGCCTGTCCGGTCAGGACGTCGAACGCGGCACCTTCTCGCAGCGTCACACGGTTCTCTACGATCAGGAAACCCAGAACCGCTACATCCCGCTCAACAATATCCAGAAGGGGCAGGCGATCTACGAGGCCATCAACTCGATGCTCTCGGAAGAAGCGGTGCTCGGCTACGAATACGGCTATTCGCTGTCCGACCCGCGCGCTCTGGTTCTGTGGGAAGCCCAGTTCGGCGATTTCGCAAATGGTGCACAGGTCGTGTTCGACCAGTTCATCTCGTCGGGCGAACGCAAGTGGCTGCGCATGTCCGGTCTCGTCTGCCTTCTGCCGCACGGCTATGAAGGTCAGGGTCCAGAACACTCCTCGGCTCGTCTGGAACGCTGGTTGCAGATGTGTGCGGAAGACAACATGCAGGTGGCCAACGTTACGACGCCGGCTAACTACTTCCACATTCTGCGCCGCCAGATGAAGCGCGACTTCCGCAAGCCGCTCATCATGATGACGCCGAAGTCGCTGCTGCGCCACAAGCGTGCCGTTTCGACCCTCAACGAACTGTCGGGCGAATCCTCGTTCCACCGTCTGCTGTGGGACGATGCTCAGTACAACAAGGACGAAGGTATCAAGCTCCAGAAGGATGCAAAGATCCGTCGTGTTGTTCTCTGCTCGGGCAAGGTTTATTACGACCTTTACGAAGAGCGTGAAATGCGCGGCATCGATGACGTCTACCTGCTGCGTGTCGAACAGCTTTATCCGTTCCCGGCCAAGGCACTCATCAATGAGCTGTCACGCTTCCGCCATGCGGAAATGGTCTGGTGTCAGGAAGAGCCGAAGAACATGGGCGCATGGTCGTTCATCGACCCGTATCTGGAATGGGTGCTGGCTCATATCGACGCCAAGCATCAGCGCGTGCGTTATGCAGGCCGTCCGGCGGCAGCATCGCCTGCAACGGGTCTGATGTCGAAGCATCTTGCGCAGCTCGCCGCTTTCCTTGAGGATGCGCTCGGTAACTGATCCGCCTTAGAGTTCTGGAGCAGTTTTTCGGAACTGCTCCAACCTGAACTGAACACAAAATCTAAAGTTTGAAGATCAACGGAAGAAGAAACCATGGCCACCGAAATTCGCGTTCCCACGCTTGGGGAGTCCGTTACTGAGGCAACCATCGGAAAATGGTTCAAGAAGGTCGGCGACGCCATCGCCATCGATGAACCGCTGGTGGAACTGGAAACCGACAAGGTGACAGTAGAAGTTCCGGCTGCTGCTGCTGGTGTGCTGGCTGAAATCACGGCCAAGGAAGGCGACACTGTCGAGGTCAATGCGCTTCTCGGCCAGATTTCCACCGATGGCGCTGCCGTCGCTGCGGCTCCTGCTGCGAAGAAGGAAGAAGCCAAGCCTGCTGCCGCACCGGCAGCAGCACCTGTCGCTTCGGCTTCGTCGGGCCCGGCTATGCAGCCTGCCCCGGCTGCCTCCAAGCTGCTTGCTGAAAATAACCTCTCCGCCGATCAGGTGGACGGTTCCGGCAAGCGCGGTCAGGTGCTGAAGGGCGACGTGCTCGACGCGATCGCCAAGGGTGTTTCGGGGAGCGTTTCCGCTGCTCCGGCTCCGGCCGCACCGGCCGCTGCCCGTCCGGCATCGTCGGCTGACGACGCATCGCGCGAAGAACGCGTGAAGATGACCCGTCTGCGCCAGACGATTGCCAAGCGTCTGAAGGATGCGCAGAACACCGCCGCCATGCTGACGACCTATAACGAAGTCGACATGTCTGCGGTCATGGAACTGCGCACCAAGTACAAGGACGTCTTCGAGAAGAAGCATGGCGTGAAGCTCGGCTTCATGGGCTTCTTCACCAAGGCCGTGACCCATGCGCTGAAGGAAATCCCGGCTGTTAACGCCGAGATCGACGGCACGGACATCATCTACAAGAACTTCGCCCATGTCGGCATGGCCGTCGGCACGGACAAGGGCCTTGTGGTTCCGGTCATCCGTGACGCCGACCAGCTTTCGATTGCAGGCGTTGAAAAGGAACTGGGACGTCTTGCCAAGGCAGCACGCGACGGTACGCTTTCGGTCGCTGACATGCAGGGCGGCACGTTCACCATCACCAATGGCGGCGTGTACGGTTCGCTGATGTCCTCACCGATCCTGAACGCTCCGCAGTCGGGTATCCTTGGCATGCACAAGATCCAGGAACGTCCGGTTGTCGTTGGCGGTCAGATCGTGATCCGTCCGATGATGTATCTTGCCCTGTCCTACGATCACCGTATCGTGGACGGCAAGGAAGCCGTGACCTTCCTCGTGCGCGTCAAGGAAAGCCTGGAAGATCCGGAACGTCTGGTTCTCGATCTCTAAGGGCGAATGATGGAGCCGGGCGTCTTCTCCGCATCTCCGTTTCTGCCGTTGGTCGGCTTGAGCGTTGTCCTGCTGGTGGTTTATATCCTCCTGCAGGGCTTTGCGGCGACGAAGGAACTCGGCTCTCGATGGAATGCCGGTCCGCGCGACGAGGGTTTGAAACCCTCCGGCAAATTTGCCAGTCGCGCGGAGCGAGCCTCTGCCAATTTCCGTGAGACCTATCCGGCTTTCATCGGTCTGGCGCTGGCGCTCGTGCTGAAAGGCGATCCGTCCGGATGGGGAATTGTCGGCGCGTGGCTCTGGTTTTTCGGCCGCATCGTCTATATCCCGCTTTATCTGGCGGGCATTCCCTATTTCCGTTCCTTCGTCTGGCTCATTAGTCTGGTGGGGCTCGGTATCATGCTTCTGGCTTTGGTTCTGTGATGACAGCCTGCGCGTGAAACACGCGCAATGAAGGAAACACGATGCATCCCTATCTGTTCGAACTTGCATCCCTGATGGCGATTTTCGTCTTTGCCATTGTTTCCCCCGGCGCCGATCTCGCCATGGTCATCCGGCAATCGCTGCTGCATGGCCGCCGCGAGGCGATCATCACGAGCTTCGGCATTGGCGCCGCCCTGATGATGCATGTGACTTACACGGTTTTGGGCCTCGGGCTCATCATTTCCAAGTCGATCTATCTGTTCAATATCGTCAAATGGTGCGGTGTGGCCTATCTGGTCTATATCGGCATCAAGGCGCTGCGGGCCGGAACCACAAAGATCGACGTGGACGCAACGCCGAAGGAACCGCGCAAGCAGCAGAGCTTTGCCAAGGCATTCGGCCTCGGCTTTGCCGCCAATGCGCTGAACCCAAAGGCTGTGTTCTTCTTTCTGTCGATTTTCTCGACGGTCGTTCATGCCCATACGCCGACCGAGGTGAAGCTCGGTTACGGTGTCGTAATGGCGACTGCGCTCATCTCCTGGTTTGTCGGCGTCAGTCTTTTCATGACGACGCCGAAGATGCGAGCGGCCTTCGCGCGCGCCTCGAAATGGATTGATCGGGCCAGCGGTGTTGTCTTCATCGCGCTGGGACTTAAACTTGCCACCGAAAAGGCTATGTAAGAAGCAACAGGTTCAGTTTTGCTGAACCTCGATTCGCTGCCGGAAACACTCAACCGGAACATTCAGGGAGAACCGACAGATGCACGCTGCAAACAAGCTTTTCAGGACCGCCGCCGTTTCGGTGCTTGCGCTCACCGTGTTCTCAACTGCGGTTCAGGCGGCCTGCACCCAGAATCGGGCGATTTATCGCGATCGCGACGATGCTTATACGCTGACCTTCCGCCCGGAGCAGCCGAACGACCTGAAAATGTCACCGGCGCCGACGAACGAGTTCACCATTACGGCCAATGACAAGCCCGAGTTCAAGCTGAGCGGCATGGTGATCTGGCCGGAAGAAGGCGTGGCACGTCCCTATGCGTTGCTGACCTTCAACTGCAAGGGCGATGGTTCCAATCCGGAAGATCTCGACGATTGCAGTATCTGGCAGAGCGTCATCTATGCGCTAAAGGAAGGCGCGGAAGCCGATGTCCTGCCCAAGGCGGAAGAACCGGCGGCGCAGGCAATCCTGCTGCCTGATCTGGTGACGGCGCTGGATGGTTATGATTTTGGAGCGGCGAAACCTGAAAAGCCGCTTCAGTGGGAAGCATTCCGCTTTCAGGGATGTTCACCAGACGAGGAATAGCCGGCACCCTGTAGGCACCGGTTGCATGTGAATAATTTCGAATGAGAGAACGGGCCCAGATGAACGGGGCGTTCGAAAAACGTTCAGGACAGACTGAAGAAGGATAGTTCAATGTCATACGATGTGGTTGTCATCGGTACAGGCCCCGGCGGTTATGTCGCCGCGATCAAGGCTGCACAGCTTGGTCTTTCCGTTGCTGTTGTGGAGAAGCGCAAGACCTTCGGTGGCACCTGCCTGAATATCGGCTGCATTCCCTCCAAGGCACTTCTGCATGCGTCGGAAGTTTTTGCTGAAGCCGGTCACTCCTTCGACACGCTCGGCGTGGAAGTAACGCCGAAGCTCAATCTGGGAAAGATGCTGGCGCACAAGGACACGACCGTAAAGGCCAATGTCACGGGCGTTGAATTCCTGTTCAAGAAGAACAAGATCACGGCCTTCATCGGCGCTGGCAAGATCGTTGGCAAGGGCAAGGTTTCCGTGACCACTGAAGACGGCAAGGTCGAGGAAATCGAAGCAAAGAACATCATCATTGCCACCGGTTCCGATGTTGCGGGCATTCCGGGCGTCAAGGTCGATATTGACGAGAAGGTCATCGTTTCCTCGACTGGCGCGCTTTCCTTCGACAAGGTTCCGGGCAGTCTGATCGTTGTCGGCGGCGGTGTGATCGGTCTGGAGCTTGGTTCCGTCTGGGCGCGTCTTGGTGCGAAGGTCACGGTCGTCGAGTATCTCGACAAGGTGCTCGGGCCTATGGATGGCGAAGTGTCGAAGCAGTTCCAGCGCCTGCTCGAAAAGCAGGGCATTGCCTTCAAGCTCGGCGCAAGGGTTACGGGCGTCGAGAAAGCCGGCAAGGCCAATTCAGGGGGCGCGAAGGTGACCTTCGAACCGGTGAAGGGTGGCGCGGCTGAAACGCTTGAAGCTGATGCAGTTCTGATCGCGACCGGTCGTCGTCCTTACACAGATGGTCTTGGCCTTCAGGAAGCGGGTGTGAATGTCGATGATCGCGGCCGTGTTGCAATCGATGACCATTGGCGCACCAATGTCGAAGGCATCTATGCCATCGGCGACGTGGTGCAGGGTCCGATGCTGGCGCACAAGGCCGAAGACGAAGGCATTGCAGTTACCGAAATCATTGCCGGTCAGGCCGGTCACGTGAATTTCGATGTCATTCCGAGCGTCGTCTACACGCAGCCGGAAGTCGCTTCGGTCGGCAAGACCGAAGAAGAGCTGAAAGCTGCCGGTATCGACTACAAGGTTGGCAAGTTCCCGTTCACGGCCAATGGTCGTGCACGCGCCATGCAGCACACCGACGGCTTCGTGAAAATCCTTGCTGACAAGGCAACGGACCGCGTTCTGGGCGCTCATATCCTCGGCTATAATGCCGGTGAAATGATCCACGAACTGGCTGTTCTGATGGAGTTTGGTGGCTCGTCGGAAGATCTTGCGCGCACCTGCCATGCCCACCCGACCATGTCGGAAGCTGTGCGCGAATCCGCTCTGGCGACCTTCGCCAAGCCGATCCATATGTAATTGGCTGCAACCATATGATTATAAAAAGGCCCGCTGATGCGGGCCTTTTTTCGTTAATGCTTAATTTTGTGCCGGTCGGGCTGGAGCCGGTGTGGCAGGCTCATTCTGTGTCGTCGGCGGCGGGGGAGGTGGAGCCGCAGTATCCGTTCCACTGCCATTCCGGTAGAAGAAGTAAGCGAGGATAATGATCGCTGCCAGAAGCACTGCACCAAGCAGATAGCCACTTCCGCCGCGCGGGGGCGGAGGTGGCGGCATTCCGGAAGGGTCTGACAGGCGCGGATCGGAAGTTGTGCGCGGGTCGCTATTTCGTGGATCAAGGGGATCAACCATAACGGGCTCCTCCAATGGTCCCTTTCGTCATCGAAGCGACGTTTGGGAAATGATGGTTGGCCGGGCATTTGCGGTCATACATGGGCCAATCTGTGCTCCGACCGCCTCAAATGTGTGTTGAAATGCGTTGCGATAACAAACCCGGTGTATATCAATGCGAGAAAGAGCGCTTAGTTCCAAGAAATCTAATATAAGAAGAGCTATAAATTAATAGCTGTACAATGCAATTAGGCGAGGATTCTATTAACCCAAGCGAAACTGCACATTGATATGTATATTCAATCACGGAAGCGATCCGGTAATAGGGACTATGGTCGATCAACTGGCCATCTTGGCTTTATCACTGGAAATCATTGATGAGGTCGGATCGTTGAGAGCGATCGTAAACCACGCCGAAATTTGAGGAATGACATAATGCCGTCGAAAGAGAACCTGAAAACCATTGAGCGCTTTGAAAAGCTCTCTTCGCTTCTGCGCGATGAACAGTTCAAGCTTCTCGATGAAGCGGCACGGGAAGAAGCGCTTCCGGGAAAATCGATACTGAGACAGATTGCCGAACTCGAGCTCAATATAACGGCCATTGAAAACAGCATCACCGATCTGAAAGCCGACTAGCAATATTCTAGCTTAGAGGTTTTATAGTGGGCTCACCCGATAGCCTTTTGCGCGTAACAGTTCAATTATTCCTTCCTTGCCCGGCAGATGCAGGGCGCCGACGGCAATAAAGGCATTTCCCTTATCGATGATCGGAACGGCACGATCCGCCATGACCTGATTACGGTCGGAAATGAGATATTTTAGAAATAGTTCATAGTCTGCTTCGGAAAGACTGTCGGGAACGATCTTTCGGAGCGACGGCATGATCATGCCAATCTCGCCCTTGAGGTAGAGCGCGGTCGTGGTCTCCATGGCATCCTCGACCTTGTCGCCATAGTCGACGGTAGCCACCAGATTGCGGAGATGGAAGTCGAGCGGCATCCGGTTCATCGCGACCAGTTGTTCTGCCGCACTTTCCAGGCCCGAAACATTGCGGCCCTCGGCCTGTGCGTCGAGAGCCAGCCGTTCATCAAGCGATCTCTCGCCATCGTTTTTGCGCTCCCTCTCGCATTTTGGAAGTGCGAGCAGGCTGGTCAGCACCCACGGCTTCATTTTTGCAACCGCGTCGAGAACGATACCGCGTTCTGCAAGCTTCTGTTCGATCTCCTCGCGCCGCTCGGGCGGAATATGCGACTTCAGTGTGCTTCCATCGGTGAAAAGCAGCAGGTCGGGCTGTTCGAGCTTGAGACGCAGGAAAGCCTTCGGGTCCAGAATATCCGTCGTTTCGATGACGACAGTGCTTGCTGAATAATAGGCCTCGTCGACGGCTTTCGGCAATGTCAAAACACGCGGATCGGAAAGATGGATCGTGCCGAAAAGATAGGACGGTTCGACGCCGTCTTTATCGATTTTCCAGAGAAGCCCTTTGCGATTGGGTACAGCATCGGCTTCGCGCTGTATTTCCTGCCAACTTGCCGGGTCTTTTGCCTCCAACCCGTCAATGAGATTGATGCCGTGCACGGCGCAAGCAGCAGGTGCATCGTCGGCGCGAGCCGAGGCAGTGCCTGCCAGACAGGCATAGAGAAGAACGAGAAGCAGCTTTTTCATGAGAGTAATATAGGGGCAGTTTTTTCCGATGCCAGCGACTTCTCAAGCGCGCGGATGCGCCTTGTCATAGACTTCCAGCAGCCGCTCGGTATCCACGCCGGTATAGACCTGCGTGGTCGAGAGGCTTGCATGGCCAAGCAGCTCCTGGATGGTCCTGAGATCACCGCCTCGCCCCAGAAGATGGGTGGCGAAGGAATGGCGCAGCGCATGCGGCGTCGCGCTGTCGGGTAGGCCGAGACCAGCACGCAGTTTCTGCATTTCACGCTGGATGATCGCAGCATGCAGCACGCCGCCCTTGGCGCCACGAAAAAGCGGTTTGTCGGCGGAAAGGTCGAACGGACAAAGCGTTCGATATTGCGCAACGGCGCGATGCACGATGGGCAGGAGCGGGACGAGACGCGCTTTGTTGCCCTTGCCCGTAATGGTGATCGAACGGGCAGTGCTGTCGGACAGCGCATCACCCATCAGGCCGAGCGCTTCCGAAATGCGCAAGCCGCAACCGTAGAGCAAGGTCAGGACGGCTGCGTTGCGCGCGGCAATCCATGGTTCCTCCGCCATTTGCCCATCGGCTGCAACCACGCGCCGGGCGTCTTCGGCGGTCAATGGTTTCGGCAATGATTTCGGCTGGCGTGGCGCGCGCATGGCGCTTGCGCCTGCCGCATTGGCCAGGCCACGTTTTTCCAGATGGCGTAAAAGCGAGCGCACGCCAGCAAGCCCGCGGCCCAGCGTGCGGGCACCGACGCCTTCATTGCGACGGCTGGCCAGAAACGAACGCAGGTCGGCGATCCGTAGATTGCCAACATCTTTCAGCGATGGCGGTTCGCCCAGATGCCCAGTCAGAAAATTGAGGAACTGACGTGTGTCGCGCTCATAGGCTTCGAGTGTGTTTTCCGACAGGCGGCGCGCATCCTTCAGCGTCTTCAACCATTCTTCACGCGCCGCCGCGAGATCGGCGCGGGCAGGGATCAGAAATTCGCTGTTCGTTGTCATAATCAAGCCGGTCGTTCATTCTGGATGGACGGACAGTTTGCCAGCGATAGGTTACCGGCTGGTTGTTCGCGGGACGAAAAGCACTATTCTTACGAATTGAGGTGAATTGCGCTGACGAAAGGGCTATTGAACGAAAAATAGTTCTATTCGAGCAGCAGAAACAAGGTTGGCAATGCCGCGTCCAGAAAACCCGATCCAGCTTGCCGTCATTGGTGCCGCCCATGGCACGCGTGGCGAAGTGAGAGTAAAGACCTTTACCGGCGACCCGCTGGCAATTGCCGAATACGGCTTGCTCTATGACGAACAGGGCAAGAGTTACGAGGTTCTGGAAGCTCGTCCAGCAAAGACGGTCGTGGTCGTGCGCTTCAAGGGCATCAATGATCGTAATGCCGCCGAAGCGTTGAACGGGACCGAACTTTTTATTGATCGTTCGCAGCTGCCGGACGACGAACTGGACGAAGACGAGTTCTTCCAGACCGACCTGATCGGCTTGCTGGCGGTGGATGCTGAAGGCAAGACCTATGGCGTGGTGAGCGCCTTGTTCGATTTCGGTGGCGGCGACCTCATCGAGCTCAGCGAAAAGGGCAAGCGCCCGATGCTTATTCCGTTCACGGAGGCAGCCGTACCGGAAATCGATCTGGACAAGGGCACTTTGCTGGTCGAGCCCTATGCCGCTGGACTGATCGCCGACGATGAGGATGAACGCCCGCAGAACGAAAAGAAAAAGCCGAAGAAGTCATGACCGACGTTTCAAGGGTCGATGATGAGCCCGGCTTCTTTCATGCATCGGTGCTGACGCTTTATCCGGAAATGTTTCCCGGCCCCCTTGGCACTTCGCTTGCAGGTAAGGCACTCAGCGAGGCCAAATGGCAGCTCGATGCGGTGCAGATTCGCGATTTTGCGGAAGGCAAGCACCGTATGGTCGATGACACGCCATCCGGTGGTGGCGCTGGCATGGTGATGAAGCCGGATGTGATCGCCCGCGCGCTGGATTCGGTTGCCGACGGTCGCCGTCCGATGCTGCTGATGAGCCCGCGCGGAAAGCCGCTGACGCAGAAGCGCGTGCGCGAACTGGCCGACGGACCGGGCGCGATCATTCTTTGTGGTCGTTTCGAGGGTGTGGACGAGCGCGTCATCGAGGCGCGCAATCTCGAGGAAGTATCGATCGGCGATTACATCCTGTCGGGTGGAGAAACCGCGGCAATCGTTTTGCTTGATGCAATCGTGCGGCTTTTGCCGGGTGTGATGGGCAATCGCGAATCCGGAGAGACCGAAAGTTTTGAGACCGGCTTGCTCGAACATCCGCATTATACCCGGCCTCAGGTTTGGGAAGATAGGCCCATTCCCGAAATCCTGACCTCCGGCAATCATGGCGCGATCGATAAATGGCGGCATGAGCAGGCCGAACGGATCACGAAGGAACGGCGTCCCGATCTTTGGGAAGCCTATAGCGAGGGCAAACGCAAATGAACCTGATCCAGCGGCTCGAAAGTATTTCCCTCGCGCTGCTGGCGCTGGGAGCTTATTGGGTCAGCGGTGCAAGCTGGTGGCTTTTCGCCCTGCTCATTCTGGCGCCCGATCTGTCCTTCTTCGGCTATATGAAGGGGCCGCGCACCGGCGCCGTGGTCTATAATATCGCCCATAGCTGGATCGGCGTTGTGCTTCTCGCAGTTCTGGGTTGGGCGATGAACTGGCAGATCTGCATCGCTATGGCACTGATCTGGGCCGTGCATATCGGCGTCGACCGCGCGCTTGGCTTCGGTCTCAAATATGGAACCGGTTTCAAGGACACGCATCTGGGCCGTATCTGAGGCGATTTTCTTGTCCTGATATTGATTCATTGGCGGCAATGGTGTATTGCCGCGCGAGTTCGGGCTAGTCCCGACAATGCAATATCTCGTTCGGGCAAAGCCCGAAACGTCCTAAACCAATAAATGGTGTACCGCTCCTGCCTGAAATTGAGGGCATAGCCGCAGGGCCAAGGATTGCTTGGCGGCAAGTGCAGAGCGCTCTGACTGTTTGAGAAGAATTCAAGAAGGAGAGAGACGATGACCGATATCATTCGTCAGCTTGAAGCCGAACAGGCAGCAAAGATCGAAGAAAAGCGCAAGCTTCCAGATTTCCAGCCGGGCGACACGGTTCGCGTTCAGGTTCGCGTTACCGAAGGTACGCGTACCCGCGTGCAGGCCTATGAAGGCGTCTGCATTGCCCGTTCCGGCGCTGGCCTCAACGAAAACTTCACCGTTCGCAAGATTTCGTACGGCGAAGGCGTAGAGCGCGTATTCCCGGTTTACTCGCCGATCGTCGAAGGCGTTGAACTCGTTCGCCGCGGCAAGGTTCGTCGCGCGAAGCTTTACTACCTGCGTGGCCTTACCGGTAAGGCTGCCCGTATTGCTGAAAAGAAAGACAACCGTACCAAGGCCGAGCGCGAAGCCGACAAGGCTGCCGCCGCCAAGGCCGAAGCCGCCAAGGCTGCTGCTGAATAAGCTTCACAGCAATCTGTTTGAAAAAGGCGGCCTCGGGTCGCCTTTTTTATTTGCCAAATGCGACGGGCTGCGTAACATATTGCATAATTCCGCCCATATCTCGCAAGATTGTTACTGCGACACCCTGTTGCGGTTTCAGTTTCTTGACGAACCGTGATGGCGGGTGCATATGACAGCCAAAGTTAAGAACTATTCAAAGGACCTCTCGCAATGAGCGCGCCGCGTACACTTTACGACAAGATCTGGGACGACCATGTAGTGGATCAGCAGGAAGACGGAACCTGCCTCCTTTATATTGATCGCCATCTTGTGCACGAAGTGACGAGTCCGCAGGCTTTTGAAGGCCTGCGCATGGCTGGCCGCAAGGTGCGTCATCCTGAAAAGACGCTGGCCGTGGTCGATCACAATGTTCCGACCTCACCGGACCGCATCAACGGTATCAAGAACGAGGAAAGCCGCATTCAGGTCGAGGCTCTGGCCAAGAATGCTGCGGATTTCAACGTTGAATATTATTCCGAGCGCGATCGCCGTCAGGGCGTCGTGCACATCGTCGGACCGGAACAGGGCTTCACCTTGCCGGGCATGACTATCGTCTGCGGCGACAGCCACACCTCCACGCATGGCGCTTTCGGTTCGCTTGCGCATGGTATCGGCACCTCCGAGGTGGAACACGTTCTGGCTACCCAGACGCTGATCCAGAAGAAAGCCAAGAACATGCTGGTGCGTGTCGAGGGTGAACTGGCTCCGGGCGTGACCGCCAAGGATATCACGCTCGCCATCATCGGCGAAATCGGCACTGCAGGCGGCACCGGTTATGTGATCGAATATGCAGGCAGCGCCATTCGCTCGCTGTCAATGGAAGGTCGCATGACCGTCTGCAACATGTCGATTGAGGGCGGCGCACGCGCTGGCCTGATCGCACCGGATGAAACGACCTTTGCCTATGTGCAGGACAAGCCGCGCGCGCCGAAGGGCGAAGCGCTGGAACAGGCTATTGGTTACTGGAAGACGCTGCATTCTGATGAAGGTGCGCATTTCGACAAGATCGTCGAGCTGGATGCGGCCAAGATTTCGCCGGTCGTCTCCTGGGGCTCCTCGCCGGAAGACGTCGTTTTCGTCACCGACATCGTTCCGAACCCGGACGATATCAAGGACGAAACCAAGCGTGCATCCAAATGGCGTGCTCTGGACTATATGGGCCTGAAACCGGGCACCAAGATGACCGACATCAAGATCGATCGCGTCTTCATCGGTTCCTGCACCAATGGTCGTATCGAAGATCTGCGCGATGCGGCACGCATGGCCGCTGGTAAGAAGGTTGCGGCTGGCGTCAATGCCATGATCGTGCCGGGGTCCGGGCTCGTGAAGGAGCAGGCAGAAGCCGAAGGTCTGGACAAGATCTTCATCGAAGCCGGTTTCGACTGGCGCGAACCGGGTTGCTCCATGTGCCTTGCCATGAACGACGACCGCCTGAAGCCGGGCGAACGTTGCGCTTCGACCTCGAACCGTAACTTCGAAGGTCGCCAGGGCTTCAAGGGCCGCACCCATCTCGTGTCGCCAGCCATGGCTGCCGCTGCGGCAATTGCCGGACATTTCGTCGACATTCGCGAGTGGAACTGAGGTTTCACATCTGACGAAGCGCTTCTGGAAAGACCAAACCGCCGGTTCATCCCGGCGGTTTTTCTTTGGCTGTATATTAGCAGCTTTTTCACGCTTTGATTGTAAGGAGGAATGGGGTGGCTGGCGTCTGGGAGCCTTTGACAGCCAGCACGGGGAAGAGCATCGATGAATGGAGCCGACTTTATCCTCCTGATCAACATGACCGTTTCCGGTCTGTTTGCTTTCGCATTTCTCGGCATTGCCGTTTATGCGCGGGATAATGCGGCCGCGCCTGTCTTCGCCTTCGGCTTTATTTTCGCAATGCTCTATTTCCTGACAGAGCTTGCCATGCCTTCCATTCCCAATCCCCGCCTCGGTTATATGCTCGCCTTTTCGACCTATTACCTGACATTGTCCTGTCTGGTCGTCGGTCTGGCGCGGATGTATGGCCGACCGGTGCCGTGGATTGCGCTCGGTCTGCTGACCATTGCATCTCTCGCCGGGGTCTACAGCATATATGACATTGCCCGCAGCCAGATGATCGGCATGCTGCTTTATCAGGCGCCCTATTTCCTCGTACTCCTTCTGGCAGTGTGGCTGATCCTGCGGGTGGAACGCAACGGTATCGATACCTTGATGGCGATACTGTTTGGTATCAGTGCCGTCCATTTCCTGTTCAAGCCGGTCATCGCTGTGCTGTCGGGAGGCGCGGGTTCTGAACCGGCTGATTATATCGATACGACCTACGCAATGTTCTCGCAGTCAATCGGTGCTGCTCTTTCCGTCGCAGGCGGGCTGCTTCTGCTCTTGAGCCTGATGCGGGAGCTGATCGCCAATATGCTGATCCGCTCGGAAACGGACCAGCTTTCGACCTTGCTCAACCGGCGCGGTTTCGAGTTTCGCGCTGAGGCTGCAATTGAAAAGTCGAAACGCATGCGGCAGGCCTTGTCGCTTGTTCTGTGCGACATCGATCACTTCAAGGCAATCAACGATACACATGGTCATGCGCTGGGAGACCGCGTCATTGCCGCGTTCTCGGCCGAATTGCACAAGGCAGCCAATGCCAAGGGTGGGATTGCCGCGCGTATTGGCGGCGAGGAATTCGCGATCATTCTGCCGGGCAATACGATCCAGTCCGCATGGAGATTTGCGGACAAGACCCGGCTTGCCTGTCGCGATATCCATATTCCGGGCAGGAACGGCGGGATTGAATTCACCGTGAGCTTCGGTATCGCGGAAATGGAATTCGACGATGTGTTTTCCGATCTCTACAAGCGGGCCGACGGGGCGCTTTATGAAGCGAAGAAGGGTGGGCGCAACTGCGTCCGCAGCGCTCTGCCGATACTGGTGGACGAAAACGTTGTGGAGTTCCGCTCAAAGGCCGGGCGTTGAACGAATCCTATTGATAGCCGCAGCCTGCATGGTCGAGGACCGGCGTCTCCCCGCGGTCGATCCCATACATGAAAGAGCGTCCGTGCAGCACGACTGCGCACTCGCAATTGCTGTTGGGCTTGGCGACGATATAGGCAACCGTGCGATCCCGCGGCGCGGTAATCACCTTCATGCGTTGCGGCGAAGGCAAAACTGGCTTCTGCGCCGCGCCGACCCGGATGATCTTGGCGCCATTATCCGGCATCTGGACGACAAGATTTCCTGATGCATCGACGGAGCGCATAGCTTCTTCGGCAAGCGCGGGACTGGTCAGCGCAAGGGCGCCGACGACAACCAGACCAAGTATCAGCCGTTTGCAGTTTGCCATCGTTGATCGAGCCTCATCGTGCATGATCCCAAAGAGAATGAGGACTATCTTAACTCTTTCTTTACCTTTGTCATCCGTGCTGGCTAAAATCGAACCGGTCTTCTCGTGCGCTACTGCTTCGCAGGTCGCAGACGGAAGAGCTGGAAACGCCAAGGAACGTCTAATGACCAAAGATCATGCCGTCGATATTGCGCTCCTCCATCTGCGTGATGCCCATGAATTCGCGCCGCTGCTGGCAAGCTACGCGCAGGCGCTGAAGCGCGGCGCTCCACGCCGCCCCGACGATTTTTATGCCGAACACCTGCTTCAGGATCGCGCCGCTGAAACTCTGGGGGCCAGGGTCGACGGAAATCTGGTCGGCTTCGTGATCTTCTACGATCTGCCCGAACCCGTGACGGGTCTGCGTGCAGGGCAGGTGGACCATATCTATGTGCATCACGATCATCGCGGAAAGGGCATAGCCAAGGCGCTGATCGACGTGCTTGCCGACAAGGCGGAAGAGCGCAGCTGGTCCAAGCTGGTGCTTAATGCGCCGCGCGTGCCGGAAGACGGACGCAAGCTCTATGAACAGATTGCTACAGCTGCGGACTGGTCGAGCTATGTGATTCGATTCGGCAGTTGATCGATTTCCCAAAAGTTGATGAAATTACACATGTTTTTGCCGATTGCGGTCTTCAATCGTTTGAATGCCGCAATCACGCGAATGTGTCGCCCAGGTGCGACCAATTGTTAGTCTTTTCGTGAAAAAGCTTCTTTGACGTGATGGTAAAAGCGCAGTAGAAAGCGCCACATAGGGCCGTACGCCACGGTCCAGCCATATTTTATTGGGTCGTACCGGCGCGGGATCGTAAAGTCCGGTTCCCTGTGCTTTGGACGACGTCGAACTGGGGTTCGGGAGAACCCGCAACCTGGCTGCTTCGCTGATCTTCGTCAGCGGGGTGTGGCCGGAGAGAAACGTCAGGGAAGCCTACAGAGCCATGACACAACCGACTGTAACGCGCCAGCGTCCTTTGTCGCCGCACCTGTCCATCTACAAGCCGGTCATTACGATGACGATGTCCATCGTCCATCGCATCACGGGCGGCGCACTTTACTTCGGCACCCTGTTGCTGGCAGCCTGGCTGATTTCGGCTGCGGTCAGCGAAGAGTGCTTCAATTTCGTCAACGCATTGTTCTCGTCCTGGATCGGCCGCCTGATCCTGTTCGGCTATACCTGGGCGCTTCTGCACCATCTGGCCGGTGGCGTTCGTCACCTGATCTGGGATACGGGCGCTGGTCTTGAAAAGCACACAGCTTCGAAGATCGCCTGGGCGACCGTCGTTTTCTCCGTCATCGCCACGATCCTCGTCTGGGTCGTTGCCTATTCGGTGCGCTAAGGGGAGCTGGTTTCATGAACGGTATGAACAATGATATGCGCACTCCGCTCGGCAAGGTTCGGGGTCTGGGATCGGCCAAGGAAGGCACCGGTCATTTCTGGTATCAGCGGTTGAGCGCCGCCGCTCTGGTGCCGCTGGTCATGTTTTTCATCGGTCTGGTCATTTCGCTCAATGGCGCAAGCTATGCGGAAGTCCGGGCTGCCTTGTCGCATCCCTTCACGGCAATCGTGATGGCGCTGTTCGTTCTGACTGGCGTTTATCACATGCGCCTGGGTATGCAGGTCATTATCGAAGATTACGTGCATGGCGAAGGCATGAAGGTCGTGCTGGTGATGTTGAACACCTTCTTTACGGCGGTGGTTGGCTTTGCCTGCATTTTTGCGATTCTCAAGCTGAGCTTCGGAGGTTGATAGCCCGATGGCTAGTGCAGTAAACAACGCGGCCGATGCTGCCGTGGCAAGCAAATATACCTATGTCGATCACAAGTTCGACGTGGTGGTGGTCGGAGCTGGCGGCGCGGGCTTACGCGCAACGCTCGGCATGGCCGAGCAAGGCCTGAAGACGGCTTGCATCACCAAGGTTTTCCCGACCCGTTCGCATACGGTCGCAGCGCAGGGTGGCATCGCCGCTTCGCTCAAGAATATGGGCCCGGACAGCTGGCAGTGGCACATGTACGATACCGTCAAGGGATCGGACTGGCTCGGCGACACCGATGCGATGGAATATCTGGCGCGTGAAGCGCCTGCCGCCGTCTACGAACTGGAACACTATGGTGTGCCTTTCTCGCGTACCGAAGAAGGCAAGATCTATCAGCGCCCGTTCGGCGGCCACATGCAGAATTTTGGCGACGGTCCTCCGGTCCAGCGCACCTGTGCTGCTGCCGACCGCACCGGCCACGCTATCCTGCATACGCTCTATGGCCAGTCGCTCAAGAACAACGCGCAGTTCTTCATCGAATATTTCGCGCTCGATCTCATCATGACTGACGGTGTCTGCACCGGCGTCGTGGCGTGGAACCTTGATGACGGCACGATCCATCGCTTCTCGGCCAAGATGGTGGTTCTGGCGACGGGCGGTTATGGCCGTGCCTATTTCTCGGCAACCTCTGCCCATACCTGCACCGGCGATGGTGGCGGCATGGTCGCACGTGCCGGCCTGCCACTGCAGGACATGGAATTCGTACAGTTCCATCCAACTGGCATCTATGGCGCTGGCTGCCTGATTACTGAAGGCGCGCGCGGTGAAGGCGGTTATCTGGTCAATTCCGAAGGCGAGCGCTTCATGGAGCGTTATGCTCCTTCGGCCAAGGATCTTGCCTCGCGTGATGTTGTCTCACGCTGCATGACCATGGAAATCCGTGCTGGCCGTGGCGTCGGCAAGGCCAAGGATCACATCTTCCTGCATCTTGACCATCTCGATCCGGCTGTTCTGCATGAACGCCTGCCGGGTATTTCGGAATCGGCCAAGATTTTCGCAGGCGTCGATGTGACCAAGGAACCGATCCCGGTTCTCCCGACGGTTCACTACAATATGGGTGGCATTCCGACCAATTACTGGGGCGAAGTGTTGAACCCGACCGAGGCTGATCCAGACCGCGTACAGCCGGGCCTGATGGCTGTCGGCGAAGCGGGCTGCGCTTCGGTGCACGGCGCAAACCGTCTCGGCTCCAACTCGCTGATCGACCTTGTGGTGTTCGGTCGTGCGGCTGCAATCCGCGCTGGGCAGGTCATTGATCGCAAGTCGAAGATTCCTGACCTCGACGTTACCGCCTGCGACAAGATCATGGAGCGCTTCGATCGTCTGCGTTTTGCCAACGGCTCCCAGCCGACCGCAGAACTGCGCGAGAAGATGCAGCGTACCATGCAGGAAGATGCCGCCGTATTCCGTACGTCGGAATCGCTCAAGCAAGGCGTCGAACGCATGGAAAAGCTCTGGCATGAACTGCCGGACATCAAGGTTACCGACCGTTCGATGATCTGGAATTCCGATCTCGTCGAAACGCTCGAGCTGGAAAACCTGATGGCGAATGCGCTGACGACGGTTGTTTCCGCCGAAGCGCGCCAGGAAAGCCGCGGTGCCCATGCGCATGAGGATTTCCCGGATCGCAACGATGCCGTGTGGCGCAAGCACACCCTGTCCTGGCTGTCGCCGGATGGCAAGGTCAAGCTTGACTACCGTCCTGTCCACCTCGATCCGTTGACGACGGAAGAGGAAGGCGGCATCAGCCTCGCCAAGATTGCGCCGAAGAAGCGCGTTTACTAATCAAGGGAAAGAGCAATGGTTGAACTCGCACTTCCCAAGAATTCGCGCCCGCAAGAGGGCAAGACCTGGCCGCGCCCCGACGGTGCGAAGCGGGTTACCGAATTCCGTATCTATCGCTGGTCGCCGGACGACGACGCCAATCCGAGCATCGACACCTATTATGTCGATCGCGACGATTGCGGTCCGATGGTTCTGGACGGTCTGCTCTATATCAAGAACAAGATCGACCCGACCCTGACGCTGCGCCGTTCGTGCCGTGAAGGCATTTGCGGTTCCTGCGCCATGAATATCGACGGCGCAAACACGCTTGCCTGCACCAAGGGCATGGACGACATCAAGGGTGCCATCAAGGTTTACCCGCTGCCGCATATGCCGGTGGTGAAGGATCTTGTGCCGGACCTCACCAATTTCTACGCCCAGCATCGTTCCATCGAGCCTTGGCTCAAGACGGTTTCGCCGGAGCCGCAGAAGGAATGGCTGCAGAGCCATGAGGACCGTCAGAAGCTCGACGGTCTCTACGAGTGCATTCTGTGCGCCTGCTGCTCGACCTCGTGCCCGAGCTACTGGTGGAACGGCGATCGATATCTCGGTCCTGCCGTGCTGCTGCAGGCCTATCGCTGGTTGATCGATAGCCGCGACGAAGCCAAAGGCGAACGCCTCGACAATCTCGAGGACCCGTTCCGGCTCTATCGCTGCCATACGATCATGAATTGTGCGCAGACCTGCCCGAAGGGCTTGAACCCTGCCAAGGCGATTGCCGAAATCAAGAAGATGATGGTCGAGCGCCGCGTCTAGCAGCGTGACTGATCTGGAATTTGAGAAGGGGAAGGTGCAAACCTTCCCCTTTTTCTTGATCTGAGCTCTGGTTGCCATCGCAGAAGGCTTGATCTTTGTAGCTGCGCCAATATCTCATTGGAGAATAGATCCATCGGAGACAGGGCAATCATGCTCGATCATATTGGTTTCAACATTTCCAGCATGCCCAAGTCGCGAGCATTCTATGATGCGGCACTCGCCCCCCTTGGCATAAGCCGGGCCATGGAGTTCGGCGACTGGGTGGGGTATGGCCGCAATGGCAAGCCGGAATTCTGGATCGGCAAGCAGAAGGGCGCGAAGCTCGATGGCGTGCTTCATGTGGCTTTTTCGGCTGGAACCCGCTCCGAGGTTGACCGCTTTTATGAAGCGGCAATTGCTGCCGGGGGGGCCGACAACGGCAAACCCGGCCTGCGTGCCGATTACCATCCTGATTATTACGCTGCTTTCGTGACGGACCCGGATGGGCACAATATCGAGGCTGTTTGCCACCTGCCCGAATAGAAAAGCGGGCTTGCGCCCGCTCATCATTTCCGCGTCTTGAAATTTTTCAGACCAGCTTTGCGTCCAGCGTAACCTCAATGGCGCCCAGTGCTTTCGAGAGAGGGCAGGACTGCTTGGCCTTGTTGGCGAGCGCTTCGAAATCCTCGACCGAAATGCCGGGGATAGAGGCATTGAGCGTGAGCGCGCTGCGGCTGATCTCAAAGCCACCGCCAGCTGCGGGGCCGACAGTGACTGCCGCAGTTGCTTCCAGCTTTTCCGGTGGTGTTCCGTGTTCCGTCAGGAGTGCGGAAAGCTGCATGGCAAAGCAGCCTGCATGCGCAGCACCCAGAAGTTCTTCCGGATTGGTGCCGGAGCGACCGCTTTCGTCCTGAAAACGAGCTTTGAAATCGTAAGGCAGGTCTTTCAGTGCACCGCTTTGCGTGTTGAGGGTGCCTTTGCCTTCCTTCAGCGTGCCTTGCCAGACGGCGGTTGCTTTTCTGTCCATGGGAAGCTCTCCTCTCGGTTGGGATTTCCGCTACCGATATAGGGCGCTTGACCACGGCTTCCAGCAATCACCCTGAACTAGATGGACTGTCCTTTCAACAAGCGCGGCGTATCGCCTGAAAGACCAGCGGCCTGCTTGATGAAGAAGGATTTCAATGCCGGTACCCGGTCTACGAGCCCCAGACCAATATCGCGGATAGAGCGGATGGCCGGGTTGTCGTTGGAGAAAAGCTTGGTCAGGATGTCCGTCGTCACACCCATCTGCATGGTATCGAAGCGACGCCAGGACTGATAACGCTCCAGAGCGGCAAATGAACCGATGTCGAGGCCGAGGCGATCCGTTTCGACCACGACTTCGGCAATTGCGGCGGCATCCCGGAAGCCAAGATTGAGGCCCTGACCGGCAATGGGATGGATACGGTGCGCCGCATCGCCCACCAGCACGAAACGTGGCTTCACGAATTCACGTGCCAGCGTCAGGCCGAGCGGGAAGGCGCGGCGCGGGCCTTCGACATGCAGGGCACCCAGACGATGCCCGAAGCGCTGTTCCAGTTCGGCTTCGAATACGAAGTCGTCTTCGCGAATGAGGCGTTCGGCATCCGATGTGCGCTCGGTCCAGACCAGTGAACTGCGATTACCCTTCAACGGAAGGATCGCAAATGGGCCGGCTGGAAGAAAATGCTCATCAGCCCGGCCGCCATGCGGCAGTTCATGTGCGACATTGCACACGATGCCGGACTGGCCGTAATCCCAGTTGACCGTCTTGATGCCAGCCAGATCGCGCAGGCGGGAACGCGCGCCATCTGCGGCGATCAGCAGGCGCGTTTCAAGCGTATCCCCATTGGAGAGAGTGACGGTCACACCTTCAGGGAGAGTGTTGAAATTCTCTACGCTGGTGGCTTCGAGGAAGACAATTCTGAGCGCTTCGGCCTTATTATGGAGGGCGGTGTTGAGGACACGGTTTTCCACCATATGGGCAAAGGGTTCGCCGGGTTCGACTTCCCCTTCGAAAGTGAGAAAAACCGGGCGCACCGGATCGGAAGTGCGCGAATCGGTGATGACCATTTCCGTGATGGGCTGGGCTTCGGGAAGGATTTCCTGCCAGCAGCCGAGCTGGTCAAGCATACGTGATGCAGCCGCGGCAATCGAGGAAGCGCGTGGGTCGTTCTTCCAGGCACCAGCCGGTGCACCGTCGATCACGGTGACAGAAAGATGCGGTGCCGCCGATTTGATCGCAACTGCCGTGACGAGCCCGACATAGCCGCCGCCTGCAATCACCACATCGTTACTGCGTGCTGCTTCCTGCTTCTTCCGGGCGGCCATAGTCATTTCCTTTCGAGAATCTATCTCACGATAGCATTTCCAGCAAAAGTGCGAAGCGGTTTTGCGCCAGGCAAATGCTTAGAAACAAAGAGATAGTGCGGTTCCACGATTCTGGTTTGACTGGAACCGCTCTAGCGGTGTTTTGGCATATATCGTTGTCCAAGAAACCCGATATTTTGCCGCGGTGCATGTCGGAACGCGAACTGCCGAAGCGAGGTATCCGGGCCTCTGCCGATACAGCTTCTCCCGCACGCTCCTTGACAGGTTCCAATGCTCCGGCTCAAACAAGAACTCAAAGCATATATATGGTTGCAGGAGACAGGCTGTCCATGACCGATCAAGAAAAGTCCGCTGACGCTCAAACTGACGCAATGCGTGAGCTTCTTTCCATCCTCGATCTGGAAACTCTTGAGGTGGATCTGTTCCGCGGCAACAGTCCACAGGTCGGCTGGCAGCGGGTTTTCGGCGGGCAGGTGATCGGGCAGGCGCTGATCGCAGCGCAGCGCACGGTTGAGCCTGAGCGACATGTCCACTCCCTGCATGCCTATTTCGTGCGGCCCGGCGATCCAGCGACCCCGATTGTCTATGAGGTGGACCGCATCCGCGACGGATCGAGCTTCAGCACACGGCGCGTTCTGGCAAAGCAGCATGGCAAGGCCATTTTTTCCCTTTCGGCTTCGTTTCAGGTGGATGAGGGTGGGCTCGATCACCAACTTCCCATGCCGGAAGGACTGCCGATGCCTGAGCAGCTTGTCGGCGATCACGACATCAAGGAGCAATATCTCCATATGGCGCCGCCCAATGTGCGCAAATACTGGGAGCGGGAGCGGCCTATCGAAATCAAGCCAGTCTCGCTGACCCATTATTTCTCGCGCGAGAAGCTTGAGCCTGCCCAGCATGTCTGGGTCAGGGCGCGCGGTATCGTGCCGGATGACCGGGCATTGCAGGCTGCCATTCTCGCCTATCTCTCCGATATGACGCTGCTCGATACGTCCCTGCATCCGCATGGCCGCACCATTTTCGACCGTGATCTGCAGGTTGCAAGCCTCGATCATGCCATGTGGTTTCATCGTCCATGCAGGCTTGATGACTGGTTGCTCTATACGCAGGACACCCCCAGCGCCTCCGGCGCGCGCGGTTTCAACCGGGGTGCGCTTTATACACGCGATGGCGTGCTGATCGCATCGGTCGCGCAGGAAGGGTTGATCCGCGTCCATGACAAAAAGAAGTGATTATTTTTTAATCGCACATCGATCAGTCGATTAATAATAAGGCATTTCGCTGCTGATTAGTAGAATGCTCGTGGTGCAAAAACCGAATCGAATGAATCACTTACGGCGTCATTCGATTCGAAATCGTAGCGGCACCACCTCTTCCATGGCCCAGAATTTCCGCATTCGGCGCACCGAATATCAGAAAATTTGCAGTTAACTTGCCAGCCAGGGCCAACTGGCACGATTTTTGTTTCTCTCTGTTTGAACCGGTCTTTCCAGCGCAGCCGCGTTTGAAGCCGCCCTTCGACGGAGAAATTCGATGCTCATAACAGGAAGAAACAAGCAAACGGCCCTTCTGGCTACCCTGCCTGCGCTCGTCGCCATGGCCGGGACGGCATTGGCACAGGACGCCGCACCGACACCAACCCTCGATACGGGCGATACGGCGTGGATGCTGACTTCAACCGCGCTTGTGTTGATGATGACTATACCGGGTCTCGCACTGTTCTATGGCGGCATGGTGCGCAAGAAGAACGTGCTCTCCACGGTGATGCAGAGCTTCGCCATTACTTGTCTCATGTCCATTCTGTGGATGGTTGCAGGCTATTCGCTGGCCTTTACCGATGGTGGATCGCTCAACTCTTATATTGGCGGTCTTTCCAAGGCCTTTTTCTCCGGCGTCACGATGGAATCGCTGACGGGAACGATCCCCGAATATGTGTTTATCACCTTCCAGATGACTTTTGCGGTGATCACGCCCGCACTTATCGCCGGTTCGTTTGCCGAACGCATGAAGTTTTCCTCCATGCTTGTCTTCCTGACCCTCTGGCTGTTCATCGTCTATATCCCGGTCGCGCATTGGGTCTGGGGCGGCGGTTTCATGGCGTCGGATGGCGTGCTTGATTTTGCTGGCGGCACGGTCGTCCATATCAATGCCGGTGTGGCCGGTCTGGTTGCGGCTCTCATCATCGGCAAGCGCGATGGTTACGGCCACACCAACATGGCGCCGCACAATCTTGTCCTTTCGGTCATTGGTGCTGCCCTTCTGTGGGTTGGCTGGTTCGGCTTCAATGCCGGTTCCGCTGTCGGTGCCAATGCACTTGCTGGCGTCGCCATGCTCAATACGCAGGTTGCGACTGCTGGTGCGGCTCTGGCCTGGATGTTCGTGGAATGGGCGATTGCAGGCAAGCCGAGCGTGCTCGGTATCATTTCAGGCGCCGTTGCCGGCCTTGTTGCCGTTACGCCTGCCGCCGGTTTCGTCAACCCCATGGGTGCGCTCATCATCGGCATCGTGGCTGGTGCGGTTTGCTATGTGGCGGCCGTAAAGATCAAGCATGCGCTCGGTTATGACGATTCGCTCGATGCGTTTGGCGTCCATGGTGTCGGTGGCTTCGTCGGTGCGGTGCTGACCGGTCTCTTCGCCGATGCGGCGATCAACCCGGCCAGCGAAGGTGCAACCATCGGCAAGCAGTTCTTCGGTGCTGCCATCACGATTGTCTATACGGCGATCGCCACCGCGATCATTCTTTACGTGGTCAAGGCCGTCATGGGCCTGCGCCCCAGCAAACAGGCCGAGATCGAAGGCCTCGACATCGCTTTGCACGGCGAATCCGTTCAATAGAGCGGGATTGTCTCAAGAGGAAAAAGGCGCGGAACACCGCGCCTTTTTCATTTTGTCGACAGGATTCATCTGCGGCCTGATGCATGGTTAATGAGGAATTAACCATCCCGCGACTAGGATCGGACCGATTCAATGTGCCCGGAGCATTTCCGCTCAGGGGCCAGCAAATATTTTCGGTTCGGGACAGGCTATATGCGGCAAGGATATTCGCCCTCATACCCGCTGCGTGACGAGCGGATTACGGAAGACAGGCTGAAACTGGCCAATCTCTTCCGCAGGCAGTTCTATATCCTGTTCGGATTGGGACTTCTGGCGCTCACCGGCATGGCGGTCGGCGCATTGGCGACTTGGAATGTTGCCGATCCGAGCTTCAGCCATGCGACCGACAATCCGGTAACGAATGCGCTGGGTTATCCGGGCGCAGTATTCTCTGACATTGCCATGCAGTTTTTCGGTCTGGCGAGCGTTCCCGCTCTGCTTCCGCTCGCCGTCTGGTCGCTGCTGATGATGACACGCGGCGGCATTGGCCGCGTAGCCAAGCGCAGTTTCGCGTGGCTCGGCGCTGCACTCCTGTTTGCAGCCATCGCCAGTTGCTTCGCCGTGCCGGAAAGCTGGCCGATGCCGATTGGTCTCGGTGGCGTCTTTGGCGACATGATCCTGAAGTTCCCGGGTCTTTTCCTTGGCAGTTTCCCGCAAGGCGCGATCGCTTCAGGCATTGCGCTTATCCTCGCCGTACCGGCCTTCTGGCTCTGCCTTTTCGCCAGCGGTATCATTGGGCGCGGTGTGGGGATCGTCAATCTTGCACAGCCCTCGGGCCGCCGTGGCGCTGAGGAGGATGATTTCGCAGCAGATGACGAGGACGATGAAACATCAGCCGGTGGTGGTTTCCAGCTTATGGGCGCGCTCACCCATCTGGTACTGACCACGACCGCGAACTTCAAGCGCCTGACGGGGCTTGGCCGTCGTCGCCCGCGCGCGGAAGATTTCGACGATATGCGCGTTGTGCGCCGCAACGCCGAAACACGCAATGCGCCGCGCCGCGAACCCGGTTTCGGGGCGCCAGCGGCTGCCGATGACGAACCGCCTTTCGATATGGACGATATGGATGACGGTGCGCCGCTCGCCGGTCAGGAATGGCATGATGCGCCGCCGCCGCGTAGCCGAAAGGCTCGCGTGGAACAGGCCGCTCCGTCGCCGAAACCCGGTGCCCGCGCCCAGCGCGAGGCGCAGCCGTCCTTCCTCAAGGACAACGGCGTGTTTGAAATGCCATCGCTGCATTTCCTTGCCGAACCGAAGCTCGTCCAGCGCGATCCCGCGCTTTCCAAGGATGCGCTGGAACAGAACGCCCGTTTGTTGGAAGGTGTGCTGGAAGATTTCGGCGTGCGTGGTGAAATCATCAATGTGAAGCCTGGTCCGGTGGTGACACTTTACGAACTGGAGCCCGCACCGGGAATCAAGTCCTCGCGCGTCATCGGTCTTGCCGACGATATCGCCCGCTCGATGAGCGCGATTGCAGCACGCGTGGCCGTCATTCCCGGCCGTAACGCCATTGGCATCGAACTGCCGAACCCGAAGCGCGAGATGGTTTATCTGCGCGAGATGCTGGCAAGTCGCGACTTCGAACAGTCGAAGGCGAAACTGGCACTTGCGCTCGGCAAGACCATCAATGGCGAGCCGGTGATCGCCGATATCGCGAAGATGCCGCACGTTCTCGTCGCCGGTACGACCGGTTCGGGTAAGTCGGTGGCGATCAACACCATGATCCTGTCCTTGCTTTATCGCATGACGCCGCAGGAATGCCGCCTGATCATGATCGATCCGAAGATGCTGGAACTCTCGGTCTATGACGGCATTCCGCATCTGCTGACGCCTGTCGTAACCGATCCCAAGAAAGCCGTGGTCGCGCTCAAATGGACCGTGCGCGAAATGGAAGACCGTTATCGCAAGATGTCGAAGGTCGGCGTGCGCAATATTGACGGCTTTAATCAGCGCGTCGGCCTTGCGCAGAAAAAGGGTGAGCCGATTGCACGTACGGTCCAGACCGGCTTTGACCGCAATACCGGCGAGGCGATTTACGAGACGGAGGAGCTCGATCTGGAGCCGATGCCATATATCGTCGTGATTATCGACGAAATGGCCGACCTGATGATGGTTGCCGGCAAGGATATCGAAGGTGCGGTGCAGCGTCTGGCGCAGATGGCCCGAGCGGCGGGTATTCATGTCATCATGGCCACCCAGCGCCCATCAGTGGACGTCATCACCGGCACAATCAAGGCCAACTTCCCGACCCGCATTTCATTCCAGGTGACGTCGAAAATCGACAGTCGCACCATTCTGGGCGAGCAGGGCGCCGAGCAGCTTCTCGGTCAGGGTGATATGCTCTTCATGGCTGGCGGTGGTCGCATCCAGCGCGTGCACGGACCTTTTGTTGGCGACGACGAGGTGGAGCGCATCGTGCAGCATCTGAAGCTTCAGGGCGTGCCGGAATATCTCGATGCCATCACCGAGGATGACGAAGACGACGAAGGTGGCAGTGGTCCGGCTGGAACCGGCAATCTGGAGGATTCCGACGATCCTTACGATCAGGCCGTGGCCGTGGTGCTGCGTGACAAGAAGGCTTCGACTTCCTACATCCAGCGCCGTCTCGGTATTGGTTATAATCGGGCTGCCTCAATCATCGAACGCATGGAAGAGGAGGGCATTGTCGGTCCGGCCAACCACGCGGGCAAGCGTGAAATTTTGGTTCCCACTGGCGACGATGATTTCTGATGGCCATACTCGCGCCCAACTGGCGGCGTAGTTAAACAGAATGATGAAAAGAGAAAGTTTGTCGATGATGTTCTCCCGTTTCTCCGCCTTCGCGAAAGCTGGTCGCCTTGCCGCCGTGCTGGGAATGGGAGCGCTTGGGCTTGGCATGACGTCGCTGGTTCTGGCCCCGGTCGCCGCGATGGCGCAGGGGGCAGGCGGCGGTGCGGCGGCACAGCAGATCGCCGATCATTTTTCATCGGTGCGTACAATGACCGGCGAGTTCGTACAGTTCGGCCCGAAGGGCGAACAGACGGGCGGCACTTTCTATATCGAGCGTCCGGGCAAGATTCGCTTCAACTACAATAATTCTCCAATCCGGGTGATTTCGGATGGCGAATCGGTGGTCATCAACAATCGCAAGCTTGATACCTGGGATCTCTATCCGCTTTCGAAGACGCCCTTGAAGCTTCTGCTGGCAGATCGGATTGATCTGGGTGGTGGCCGTCTTCAGAATGTGAAGCAGGAGCCGGACATGACCACGCTGGTCCTGGGCGACAAGTCGATCTTTGGCGATTCGAAAATCACCATGATGTTCGACCCTAAATCCTACGAGCTGAAGCAGTGGACCATCACCGATGCCCAGAAGCTTGATACCACTGTCATGATCTTCAACGTGCGCAGCGGCGTGCGTTTCACCGACGATATGTTCAAGATCGACTATCAGCGCATCGCAATGAAGCGCAAAGGTCAGTAATCGTCAGTTTGTGATAGGCAAGCCGTTTGCATTTGCCGGATAAATGATTAGGTTCGCAGCATCTTTTTCGTTGCTGCGAGTCCTATCTTCATGGCCTTTTCCGTTGCTACCTGGAACATCAATTCCGTTCGTCTGCGTATGCCGCTGGTCGAACAGTTTCTGCACGATTATCAGCCGGATGTTCTGTGCCTTCAGGAAACGAAGTGCCCCGATAATCTGTTTCCGTCGAAAGGGTTCCGGGCTCTCGGCTATGAACACATCGCGATCAGCGGTCAGAAGGGCTACCACGGCGTTGCAACTATATCGCGGCGTCCTCTGACGGGCGTGGAAAAGATCGGTTTCTGCGACATGGGCGATTGCCGCCATTTGAGCGCTGTCGTCGAGGCGGGCGGTAAGAAGCTCCGTATTCATAACTTTTACGTTCCTGCGGGCGGTGATGAGCCGGACCCGGTAATCAATCCGAAATTCGCGCATAAGCTGGCTTTTCTGGAAGAAATGCGCGCTATCGTCGCCGACCGGAAAGACGGACATTCTTCCGTTCTCGTTGGTGATCTCAACATTGCTCCGCTCGAAAACGACGTCTGGTCGCACAAGCAGTTGCTCAAGATCGTCAGCCATACGCCGATCGAAACCGAAACGCTGGAAGATTTGCGTGTGAAGGGTGGCTGGAGCGACCTGATGCGACAGCTTATTCCGGCGGACCAGAAAATCTTCACCTGGTGGAGCTATCGCGCCAAGGATTGGGCCGAATCGGATCGTGGCCGCAGGCTGGATCACGTCTGGGGTTCTGCCGATCTTGAAGGGTATATGCAGGGTCTGCAAATCCTTCGCGATGCGCGCGGTTGGGACCGCCCATCGGACCATGTGCCAGTCATTGCGACATTCGATCTGGATTGATCGGATCGTAAGGCCTATATAAGAGCCGGTTTAGAAGAGGAGAGAAGAACGATGGATCGGATTGCACTGTTTCAAATGACCAGTGTTTTCAACGTTTCCATGGTTCGCGATGTCTGCTCTTCTTACACTTCAGGATGTTTCCTGCGTTACGGCTGATGGCCGTACTCTCTTCGAATCCATTAATTTCAGCATAGCCGAGGGCCGCATCGGTCTGGTCGGGCGCAATGGTGTGGGTAAATCGACGCTGTTGCATGTGATGAATGGCGCGCTGCTTCCGACAAGCGGAAATGTGACCGTAAACGGGACCATCGGTGTTTTGCGGCAGAACGTCGGCGGCGATGATTCCGAGACGCTGGCTGATCTTTTCGATGCGCGCATAGACTTCGACATTTTGGCACGTGTCGAACAGGGCTTGGCCAGTGACAGCGATCTTAGTGAGGCCGACTGGCTTCTGCCGCAGCACTTTACCGACGCGTTAAAGCGGCTTGGATTGCCTGATATGGCTTCCGAGACACCCCTGTCGACCTTGAGTGGAGGTCAGCAGACGCGCGCGGCGCTTGCAGCCCTCATATTTCGCAAGCCTGATCTCATTCTCTTGGACGAGCCGACCAATAATCTTGATCGTGCCGGCCGTTTGGCCGTGGTCGATTTGCTAACCGCCTGGCGCGGTGCAGCCGTGGTGGTCAGCCATGACCGCGAACTGCTACAGTCCATGGATGCGATAGCGGAATTATCTCCGGACGGGCTTCGGCTCTATGGCGGCAACTGGGACTTCTATCACGCAAAAAAGACCGAAGAGCGCGCGAAGGCGGTGCGCGATCTCGTAACGGCACAGCGTGAAGTCAAGCAGGTGGAGCGCAAGGCACAGGCTGCAGCCGAAAGACAGGCGCGCAACGATGCGCGCGGTCGCAAATCACGCGCCGATGCAGGGATGAGCAAAATGCTGCTCGATGCCCGGGAGGACCGTGCGCAGCAATCGAAAGGTCGGGGCGATGCACTGGCGGAACGCCAGTCTAGCCGGGCCAACGAGCAGTTGCAGGAGGCGCAAGCAAAAGTCGAGCGAGTAAGGCCGATGCATTTCAATGTGGCTGGTGCGGTTCCGCCTTCCGGTCGCGTCATGCTCGATATGCGAAATGTCTCGGGCGGGCCGCAAGCCGACTACCCGGTGATCCGCGACCTGTCATTGAAGATCGTGGGAGCCGAGCGTGTGGTTGTCGCAGGGCCGAATGGCGCAGGCAAGACCAGCCTGTTGCGGCTGATTACGGGGGGGCTTCAACCTTTGGCCGGAACCGTCGTGCGCCCGGAGCGCATGGTGATGTTTGACCAGCAGATGAGCCTGATGGATCGCGGTCAGACCCTTTACGAAAACTATCGGCGTCTCAATCCGGGGTCGAACGACAATGATGCTCGTGCAGCACTGGCGCGTTTTTCGTTTCGCGGCGAGGGGGCTTCACGGCTTGCCAGCAGTCTCAGTGGAGGCGAATTATTGCGGGCGGCACTTGCCTGCGTTCTGGGTGGAACAGAGCTTCCCGAACTTCTGATCCTTGATGAACCGACCAATCATCTCGACCTCGATTCCATCGAGGCACTGGAAACCGCTCTCAATGCCTATGAAGGCGCATTGATCATCGTGAGCCATGATCAGGCTTTTCTCAATGCCATCGGAATGGAAAGGGTGATTGAACTCTGAAAAGGGTCAATCGCTATTCAGGCGGGGTGCGACCTTTTCGATTTCGCCGATCAGTTCCAGCAGATTGCGACTGACATGCGCATGGAGTGCCGCCGCCACTTCGGGATATTCTTCCAGAATGCGGCGGAAGATTGCGCGGCTGATGCGGATAACCTCGGTTTCCGCTTCGGCGACTGCACCGGTAAGACGCGAGGTCTGCGCGATCAACGCCATTTCGCCAATCATGGCGCCAGGGCCGACGGGGCGGATCGCAATCCGCCCTTCGTCTTGTTCATGAAACAGGGTGATATTGCCCGATACGACGATATAGGCGCAGTCGGCACTTTGCCCTTCACGGAAAAGCTCACGCCCGGCCCTGAGAACGAGACGTTCCGCACCGAAGGCAAGCAACCGCAACTGTTCGGGCGTAAAAGACTCGAACAGGCCTACCGTGCCGAGAATGCGAATATCGTCATCAAGCGCCATGGGTCGTCAATACACCTGCATCGGGCGCTGTCCATCATGGGACAAGCTTGTATCCCCCGCTTTCTGTGACCAGAAGCGCCGCATTGGACGGATCTTTTTCGATTTTCTGGCGCAGACGATAGACGTGGGTTTCCAGCGTATGCGTGGTCACACCTGAATTATAACCCCATACTTCTTCAAGAAGCACATCGCGGCCGATAACCTTGTCGCCGGCGCGATAGAGATACTTGATGATCGCCGCTTCCTTTTCGGTGAGGCGGATCTTGCTGCCCTTCTCGTCGATGAGGAGTTTCTGGCCGGGCTTGAACGTATAAGGGCCGACGATGAAGGTCGCGTCCTCACTCTGCTCGTGCTGGCGCAGCTGTGCACGCACGCGCGCCAGAAGCACCGCGAATTTGAACGGCTTGGTGACGTAATCATTGGCGCCCGATTCGAGGCCAAGAATCGTATCCGATTCCGTATCGTGGCCGGTGAGCATGATGATCGGCGCCTTGAAACCGCCCTTGCGCAGCAATTTTACGGCCTCACGTCCATCCATATCCGGCAGGCCGACATCCATGATCAGGAGGTCTACAATGCCGTTTCGTGCAGTCTGGATGCCCTTGGTGGCATTGTCTTCCTGCAAAATCTGGAATTCTTCGCACAGCTCCAGCTGTTCGACGAGGATAGAACGGAGATCTTCGTCATCGTCCACAATCAGTATCGTACGGCCTGTCATGCCTGTCCTCGTTACTCTTTGATTTAAATGGCTCTTGGTGTTTTATGACATTTAATGGAGACAAGTTGAAGCGGCGAAACGCGAAAGAGATTTTTGCTCTCGCCGACAACGGTTTGAAACATGCATGACACGGAGGCGGGGGCTTGGCCAGATACGAAATTAGCCGAGGAATTGGCATTATCGATGTGCGGGCCAAACCGGGCCACAAGACTCGCGGCTTGCTTGTTGCCGGCAATCTGGTGCTGGAATGCGCTCTTGGCAAGGGGGGAATCAGCGCTTTCAAGCGCGAAGGTGACGGAGCAACGCCTCTGGCGACCATGCGGCTGCTCTATGGATACCGCCGCGGCGACAAGGGTGTGCTGCCGTCATCGCGGTTACCGCTCGGGCGTGTCCGCCGTCTGGATGGCTGGTGTGATGCATCGTCTGACGCCAATTACAACCGCCCGGTAAGGCTGCCTTATGCGGCAAGTCACGAGGATATGTGGCGGCGTGATGATCTTTATGATGTCTGCATTGTCATGGACTGGAATATTGCGCCGCGCCGTCGCGGATGCGGCAGTGCAATCTTCTTTCACCTTGCCAGACCCGGCTATACGCCCACAGAAGGCTGCATAGCATTGAGGCGCGCCGACATGGCGCGCCTCCTGCCTCATCTGACGGACCGAACCATGATCCGTGTCCTGAGATAATCGTCTCAGTGTGCGGCAGCAGCAACGACCCTGACTTCATTGCCTTTGGCATCGTAGAGCTTGCCGTTCAGGAAATAATCTCCGTCATGCAGCTCCGAGATGTTGTGATGGCGGATGATGCGTTCCGTACCTTCCGCGAAGACTGACATCTGGTTGCTGTTGCCCAATTTGATTTCATTGAACATCAGGTTGAGCGCAATGGCCATCAACGCTGCCGAGCTGATGCCGGAGTGGAAGATGGTTTCAAACCAGGTCGGAAAGTTATGATAGAACTGGGGTGCGGCGATCGGGATCATACCGAAGCCGATCGAGGTCGCCACGATGATGAGATTGATATTGTTCTCGTAGTCCACTTTGGCGAGTGTGCGGATGCCGCTTGCAGCCACCGTGCCGAACAGGACGATACCCGCTCCACCCAGAACTGCCGGAGGAACGCAGGCAATCACCCGACCCATCACCGGCAGGAGGCCGAGCGTGATGAGGATCAGGCCACCAGTTGCCACGACATAACGGCTCTTTACGCCTGTCACTGCGACAAGGCCGACATTCTGGGCGAAGGCGCTTTGCGTAAAGGAACCGACAACCGGCGACAGGATACTTGAAAGCATATCCGCGCGTAGACCATTGGCGAGACGTCGAGAATCCACTTTCGTACCGAGGATTTCACCGACCGCCAGAATATCGGCGGAAGTCTCGACGAGCGTGACCATGATCACAATGAACATAGAGAGCGTTGCGGCGAGGCTGAATACCGGCATGCCGAAGTGGAAAATTTCCGGCAGCGCCACCATTGAACCTTCGCTCACCCGCGAAAAATCGGTCATGCCGAGCGCCCAGGCGATAAAGGTTCCGATGACCATCGCGAGCAGAATCGAAAGTCGCGAAATCGTGGCATTGCCCATCTTGCTGAGAATGAGCACGATGACTAGTGTGAGGCCTGCAAGACCGATATTGGCCATGCTGCCGAATTCAGGGCTGTTGCTGTCTCCGCCCATTGCCCACCGCGCCGCAACAGGCATCAGCGTCAGGCCGATGGTGGTGATGACGATACCGGTGACGAGCGGCGGAAAGAAACGCGTGATGCGTGAGAATATCGGCGTGATGATAAGGCCGATGACGGCTGCCGCAATGACGGCTCCCAGCACGACCTGTAAGCCCGCTTCACCGGTCTGGCTCGATGTGACGATGGCCACCATGGTGGCAACGCCCGAAAAAGAGACGCCCTGGACCAGAGGTAGCTGGCAGCCGAAAAACGGTATGCCGACGGTTTGCAAGACGGTCGCAACGCCACCGGCAAAAAGCGATGCGGTGATCAAGAGGCCGATTTCGGTTGAGCTGAGACCAGCCGCCTGACCGATGATCAGCGGAACTGCCACGATGCCCCCATACATGGTCAGCACATGCTGAAAACCATATGCCAGATTGGCGGCGACAGTTAGTTTTTCATCTTCGGGACGCGAAAGCGTATCCGCCCCGGACTGGTGCGTATTCAATGCTACTCCCTCCCAGCAGGCGCGAACATAACGCCAGCCTGCTCTCTCCGTTCTCCCTGCGCTGGATCGTCATGACGGCATGTCTTTCGACACCGAACTGACGAAGAAATGCGCGATGTCTCCTCCAAAGACATGTCGCAGGAGTATAACCGCAGCCGTCTAGATGACTGTGTCTCTTTTGCTTGAAATTGTTTTCGATACGGGAGTGCTAATGTTGAGGGAGTTTTTCAGCTGTCGATTTTGGTGCGCGCGTCTCTCATCGCATCGCGCAGCACAGCGAAAATGTACGGCTCCAGCGATTGCGCAACGTTGAAGCGCAGGAAACGGCTGGCTGTATGTGACGGGCTGAAGACATTGCCGGGCGCAAGCACGACGCCTTTGTCCAGAGCATGCCGCGCAAGCTGGCCGGAGTCCAGCCCAGCCGGCAATTCGGCCCATAGAAACATGCCGCCTTGCGGCTCGGTCCACAGCGTGAGGCCCTCTGCCTTCAGGCGGCTGGCGATGAGCGTCATCGCATCGGCCAGTTTGGCGCGCAGGCTGTCGACGTGGCGGCGATAGGCACCATCGGTCAAAAGCGCATGCACAATCTGTTGCGACAACACATTGCCCCCGAAGCTGGTGGCGAGCTTCAGGTCGGTCAGCCCGTCGATCCAGTCGCGACGTCCGGCGATATAGCCGACGCGGGCTGCAGCAGACAGTGTCTTGGAGAAACTGCCAACATGCAGGACGCGGTCGAACCCGTCCAGTTCGGCAAGAAGCGGGGTAGGCGAGGGGTGGAAGTCGCCGAAGATATTGTCTTCGACCAGCGTGACGCCATGCGCTTCGGCAAGCTTCAGCAGCCGGTGGGCCGTGGCTGGCGTCATCGAACCGCCGGTCGGGTTATGCAATCCGGCATTGGATATATAGAGTTTCGGCGCGTGTTCGCTGGCTGCTCTCGCAAAGGCTTCGAGGTCCGGGCCGGTATGGGTATAGGGCACGCCGACCAGTTTTACACGGTGTGTCAGAAGCACGGCCTGAAAGTTGAAGTAGCAGGGATCATCGACCAGAACCGTATCGCCCGGTTGCAGCAGATAACGGCAGATCAGGTCGATGGCCTGCGTGCCGGAATCGGCCAACAATATTTCTCCGCTCGAAACGTCGATGCCTTGTTCACCGAGTCGGTGAGCAAGGTGCTGGCGCAGGGGGCGGAAACCGAGCGGTTCGCCATAGGTGGCAATATTGCTCCCCTCGTCGCGAGCAACCGCGCGCATCGCCCGGCGGATCGCTTCCTGTGGAAGCCACGTGTCGGGTAGCCATCCGCACCCCGGTTTAAGTGCGGTGTCGTCTGCCTCAAGTGACTGTCGCATGACCCAGAGAGGATCGATCTGGCGTTCCTTGTGCTGTGTGTTGGTGGCCAGCGAAAATGGCTGGCGAGCGCGCTCAGAAACATAGAAACCGGCCCCGCGGCGCGACTGGATTATGCCTTCCGCCACCAGCCTGTCATAGGCTTCGACGATAGTGGATTTCGAGACATTCATCGCTTCTGCGAGGCGACGGATGGAAGGTAGTCGTGCACCCGGCGCGAGGCTCATCGCCGTAATGCGTCCGCGAATAATGCCCATCACCTTTTCAACGAGTGGGGTCCTGTCGGCGGTGGCGTTTTCATCGCCACGCTCGATTTCTCCGCTTGCGTAAGCAGCTTCCACAGCTTCGAGGCTGCGCAGAAGGCCCGTCGAAATCATCTGTACTATCCCTTGTACCAGTACAGTTTGCCAGAATTGTCCCGAAACTGTCTCTGATTATTCGGGCAGTTCCGCGGCATTGTCTCACGAATCCTTATACGATTTTAGAGAAAGTCGAAAAGACACTATGCGTGAGAATGTTGGGAATAAGACCGCCGGATGGGTCAACGGGTTTTTGGGCGTATTGATTTTTTCCGGCTCGCTGCCGGCAACGCGGCTGGCGGTGATCGATATCGATCCGACGTTTCTGACAATGGCGCGAGCGTCTATCGCGGGACTGCTTGGCATGGCGCTTCTGCTGGCGTTTCGGGAACCTTTTCCCCGGCGTAACGACGCCATCTCGTTGATTGTGGTGGCGCTTGGCGTGGTCGTCGGTTTCCCGCTTCTGACGGGGCTTGCCCTTCAGCACATGACATCCGCCCATGCGATTGTCTTTATCGGACTGCTGCCGCTCGCCACGGCAATCTTCGCTGTCCTGCGCGGTGGTGAGCATCCGCGCCCGATGTTCTGGCTGTTTTCAGTGGTCGGAAGCCTCATTGTCGCTTCCTATGCCTATGGGCAGGGAAGCCAGTCCACGCTTCTGGGTGACGTGTTGATGCTCGCTGCCGTTATCGTCTGCGGTCTGGGCTATGCCGAAGGCGCGCAGCTTTCGCGCAGGCTCGGCGGCTGGCAGGTTATCTGCTGGGCGCTGGTGTTCTCGCTGCCGGTCATGCTGCCGCTAAGTGTCGTGACGCGTCCGGAGACATGGGCGGGCATCGGCACGCCAGCCTGGATAAGCCTCGGCTATGTCTCGCTGTTTTCGATGCTGATCGGCTTCTTCTTCTGGTATCGCGGCCTTGCGCAGGGCGGTGCCGCCACTGTCGGTCAGTTACAGCTTCTCCAGCCCTTCTTTGGCCTTATGCTGGCTGCCGGTATTGCGGGGGAACCCGTCAGCATGGGTATGGTCGCGACGGCGGCGGTGGTCGTCGTGTGTGTGGCGGGTGCGAAGAAATTTGCTTAAATAAACGCCCAGACGGTCGTTCGCTTCACTTCAGCGTCTTCAAGGGCGCGGGTGACAGGCACGGTATAGACGGCAAGTTGCTGCAGCCGGTCTTTCGGTAGATAGGCGCGTCCCGGATCGCCGACGACAATACGGGGGCCACGTTCGGCAAGTTTTGAAAACCAGGGAATAAGCCGCTCGGCGAGCGGCTTTTCATAAAAGACATCGCCTGCCAGGATCACATCCCAACCATCGTCATTGCCGATGAGATCATCCAGAGAGGGAGCAACCGACACACCATTGGCTGATGCATTGATCGCGATGGCGGGAAGCGCGAAGGGGTCGATGTCCGACGCCAGCACGCTTGATGCGCCTGCCTGCATGGCGGCAATGGCGACAAGGCCGGAACCGGATGCGAAATCGAGTACCGTCTTGTTTTTCACTGTTTCGGGATGATCCAGTATATAGCGGGCCACACCCTGACCACCAGCCCAGGCGAAAGCCCAGAAGGGCGGTGGCAGGCCGATTGTAGCAAGCTCTTCCTCGGTCTTGTGCCAGAGGTCGTGCGCTTCATCGGCCAGATGCAGACGAATTTCCGGCACGTGCGGCGGCGCTTGCAGGCTGGTATTGGCCAGAATGAAATCACGCGCGCTTTTATGTGCCGGATCGAGCATCAGAGCATGTCTCCCTAAAGGGGGAACCGGTTTGGGGATGCTGACATGCTCATGCCAAAGCGCTCTTTGCGTCCAGTCCGCCCATGCGGCAGACTTCGATCCATTCATCTTCCGTCACTGGCTGCACCGAAAGACGCATCGAGGTGACGAGCGCCATCTTCTCTAGCTTCGGATTGGCTTTCACATCTTTCAGCGTTACCGGCTTCGGCATGTCGCGCACAGCTCTGATATCCACGCATTCCCAGCGCGGATCGTCCGTCGTGCTGTCATGATGCGCCAGGGCACAGACCTCGACGATGCCGACGACTTCCAGCCCTTCATTGGAATGATAGAAGAAGCCCTTGTCACCCAGTTTCATGGCGCGCATGTTGTTACGCGCCAGATAATTGCGCACACCATCCCATTGCTCGCCTTTTTCGCCACGGGCTTTCTGCATTTCCCATGACCATTTGAACGGTTCGGATTTGAACAGCCAGTAAGCCATCAGTCATGAGCCTCAAGCGTTGGCGGGATTGTTGATCGCCCAATTCCACGGACGCACGGTTACGTTCTGAAACAGGCCTGCCAGTGCGTAAGGATCGTTGGCAGCGATCTTTTCTGCTGCGGCCTTGTCGGCAGCTTCGACAACGACCAGACTGCCGTTTGGCTTGCCGTCTTCACCGAGGAATGGGCCTGCGAACTTCAACCCGTCACCAAGACCCTTGAGATAGTCGAGATGTGCAGGGCGCGTATCGAGGCGCACTTGCAGATGGTCCGGCTTGTCGTTGCACAGAAGAGCAAAAAGCATTGTCAATTATCCTTTCCGTTCGAGCATGATCTTGTCCGAAAACCGGTTCCCACTTTCGGGATCACGCTCTAGTCCTCGGTCTTGAGTGGTCGGTTGAGCAGAGCCGTCACGGCTTCGTCAATGGTGATGGTGCCGTCAAGCAGCGCACCCGTCGCATCGATGATGGGTGCGGAGATAGCATGTTTGCGGCATAGTTCGGCGGCAATCGGTGCGGTCGCCACGCCTTCGGCAAGCGGCCGATTGGTCAGGTCTTCGCCCCGTCCGAGTGCCAGCCCGTAGGAGTAATTGCGTGACTGCGACGAAGAGCAGGTCAGCATCAGATCGCCAAGGCCGGAAAGCCCCATGATGGTTTCGGGTCTGGCACCCATGGCCTGACCGATACGGCGGAGTTCCGCAAACCCGCGCGTGACGAGAGCGGCCTGCGCGCTTGCGCCGAACCCGCGCCCGACGGCAGCACCGGCAGCAATAGCGAGGACATTTTTCAAAGCACCGCCGATTTCGACCCCTTTGAGATCGGTTGTCGAATAGCATCGGAAGGCTGGCCCGGACAGAAGTGCTGCGAGCCGATCGGCAATTGCTGCTTCCTCGCAGGCAACCGTCACAGCGGTCGGAAGCCCTCTGGCGACGTCTGTTGCAAAACTCGGACCGGATAATGCTGCGATCCGATGGTTCGGCAGAACTTCGGCTACGATTTCCGACATCAGCCGTCCGGTGCTGCGTTCGATCCCTTTCGCGCAGAGCACGACGGGTGCGGTTTGCGGAATAAGACTGCTCAACTGCGAAAGCCCGGCGCGCATGGCCTGCGCGGGAATGACGGCCAGAACGGCATCCGCATGTTCGGCGACAGCAGCCACGTCCGTGCTTGCATTTATAGCGCCGGGAAGTTCGATCTCGTTCAGATAGCGCGGATTGCGGTGTGTCCGGTTGATGGCTTCGACCATCGCCTCGTCGCGGGCATATAGCCATGTATCATGGCCGCTGCTGCATGCCATGGCCGCAAGGGCCGTGCCCCAGGCGCCGCCTCCCAGAATAGCAATCTTGCTAGTCTTTTCGCTCATGCCTTGGCTCCACGTCGTCCGGTTCCGATCAGCGGAGCCGACTTCTCGTCAAGCGGCCAGCGCGAGCGCGGTGCAAGATTGAGCGAATCAGGAGCTTCCGTTGCGGCCCGTTCGGCACCGGCCCAGGCAATCATTGCAGCATTGTCGGTGCACAGATCGAGTGGCGGAGCGATGAAGCTGAAACCGTGCCGGGCGCAAAGAGTTTCGAGCGCGGCGCGCAAGGTCTTGTTGGCCGCGACCCCGCCCGCAACGACAAGCGCCGGTGTTTCGCAATCGGGAAATTCGTTTCTGAAACGTTCAAGTGACCGGCCCACCCGGTCGGACAGCGTGTCGGCGACTGCAGCCTGGAAAGAGGCGCAAATATCGGCCACGTCCTGATCCGACAATGGAACCAGTTCTGTTGCCGTCTGGCGCACTGCCGTCTTGAGACCGGAAAAGGAAAAATCGAGCCGTGCTTCGCCCTTCAGTGGTCGTGGCAGGGCGAATCGCTTCGGATTGCCCTGAAGCGCCATACGTTCGACTGCCGGACCGCCCGGGTAAGGTAGACCCAAAAGCTTTGCCGTCTTGTCGAAGGCTTCGCCCAGCGCGTCGTCAATAGTGGTGCCGAGGCGTTCGTAGTCGCCAATACCGCGTATCAGCACCATCTGCGTATGACCGCCGGAAACGAGCAGCAGCAGATAAGGAAACGGCAGGCCGTCGGTCAGACGCGCTGTCAATGCGTGGCCTTCCAGATGGTTGACGGCATAAAACGGCTTCTGTGCCGCCATGGCCAGTGCCTTGGCGGTCATAAGCCCGACGATCAGTCCGCCGATCAGCCCCGGTCCTGCCGTGGCGGCCACCGCATCGACGTCGGCAAGCTTCATGTCGGCATCTTCGAGCGCGCGCGCAACCAGCCGGTCCAGCGCTTCGACATGGGCGCGTGCGGCAATTTCCGGCACCACACCGCCATAGGGTTCGTGCTCGGCGATCTGGCTCAAAACCACATTGGACAGAATCCGTCCTTCGCCTTGATCGTCACGTTCGACGATTGCGGCGGCTGTTTCGTCGCAACTTGTTTCTATTCCAAGAATGCGCATTTGCGGTTAGACCCTGCCTGTCTCATAATTCATTGAAAAAATCCGGTACCATGGACAGCGCAATATGCAAACAGCATCCTTAAAGAATGGCACGTTGAAGATAGGCACGCGGGGCAGCAAGCTTGCTCTCGCCCAGGCTTACGAGACGCGTCGTCGCCTTATGGAGGCACATGGTCTGCCGGAAGAAGCTATTGAAATCATTCCCATGTCGACGGCGGGTGACCGCATTCAGGATCGCGCGCTTTCCGAGATCGGCGGCAAGGGGCTTTTTACCGAAGAGATCGAGCAGGCGCTGACGGATGGTCGAATCGATCTCGCAGTCCATTCGACCAAGGATATGCCGACGGTTCTGCCCGATGGTCTGCATCTTTCTGTTTTCCTTGAGCGCGAAGATCCGCGCGATGCCTTTATCGGTCGTACGGCTTCCCGCCTCCTTGATTTGCCGCAGGGTGCAACTGTTGGATCGTCATCATTGCGTCGTCAGGCTTTGATCCTCCGTCTTCGTCCCGACATTCAAGTGGTGATTTTCCGCGGCAATGTCGATACTCGCCTTCGCAAACTGGAAGCCGGAGAAGTCGACGGGACGTTTCTCGCCTGTGCGGGGTTGCGGCGTCTGGGGCTAGGCGATGTCATTACCGACTTGGCCGATCCGGAAAGCTTCCCGCCAGCGCCGGGACAAGGTGCCATCGGCATCGAGACCCGTATCGGCGATACGCGTATCGATACGCTGCTGGCGCCCCTTGCGCATCGCGAGACCGGTATTGCACTTGCCTGCGAACGGGCATTTCTAGCTGCCCTTGACGGTTCCTGCCGCACGCCGATTGCCGGTCTTGCAACCGTGAACGGCGATACGGTTTCCTTCCACGGCATGATTTTGAAGCCGGACGGGTCTGAAGCGCACGAGATAAGGACGGAAGGTCCGGCATCGAATGCTGCCGCCATCGGCACGGAAGCCGCGGAGCATCTGCGCGTGAAAGCTGGTCCCCAATTCTTCGAGGGCTGGGAGTAGATTTGGCGGGGCCAGCACAAATCGCATCTCTTGGTCGTGTTCTGGTGACGCGGCCACAGCCGGCTGGCTCCGAGACTGCCGCCAAACTGGCGTCGAGGGGCTATGAGCCGGTTCTCCTTCCACTGAGCCGAACCGTTGCGCTTTCCTTTGCTTTCCCCGACGGCCCGTTTGCTGCTTTGACCGTGACGAGCGCCAATGCCTTTCACCATATCGACACGGAACGGCTGAAGCCGTTTCTTGGCTTGCCGCTCTTTGCCGTGGGGCAGGGAACAGCGCAGGCAGCGCAGAAGGCCGGGTTCGGTCATGTGATCGACGGGGGCGGTGATGCGGTTCGTCTTGCAGCGACGATGCGGCGCGATCTTCCCGAACAATCCCGTGTTCTTTATCTCGCCGGACGGGTGCGCCAACCGGTGTTCGAAGACGAGATGCGGGCCGCTAGGCTCGATATGCACGTCGCCGATGTCTATGACACGGAGACAATTCCTTATTCTGCGTCAGCACTTCTGGACGTGCTTCATGGCGCGCCTTTTGTCGCGGTCATGCTTTATTCAGGCGTTGCCGCGACGCGCTTTGTCGAAGCGATGCATGAAATCGCGCTGCCTTTTGACGAGAAAACGCGGTTTTTGTGCATTTCTGCCCGTGTGGCCGACCGGTTGCCGCCGCTCTGGCGGGTAAATGCCCTTGTTGCAGACCACCCGGATGAAGGCGGACTTTTCCGGCTGTTTGCCAAACTTTGACTCATTTCGGCGCAACCTTCCTTCATCTGGCGATTTTATCTGTTAGAGTTTGAGGCAACCAATCGGCATCTACGAGAGGATCCATGGCGAAACCCGGCACTCCGCGACACTCCAAATCAGCCCGTAATCCTGTGACGATCAATCTTGATCCATCGGATGTGAAGCGGGTTGACGAACCGGCGAAGGCGACGCCAGATGCGGAGCCGGTGGGAAATTTCTCAAAATCTGAAAACCCAAAACCGGAAACCCCGAAGCCTGCATCACCCAAACCCGAAGCGACGGCTGCCGAAAAGACCGTGAAGACGGAAACGCCGGAAAGTTCGACTTATACCAAACCACCTTTTACCTCGGGCGTGAAACCGGAAACCCAGCAGACTGCGCAAAAGAGCGGTGCGGGCGCGTCGCATCTTCTGGCCGGTATTGCTGGTGGTGTAATCGGGCTTGGCGGTTTGCTGGCTCTGCAATGGGGCAATGTTATTCCCTCTCCGGGCGCGAGAGTGACAGCGGAACAGCTTGCGCATATGGAACAGCAGATCGCCGATTTGCGGACCAATCCGACACCGGCGCCGCTTGACGATACAAGCCGCGCGCAGCTTGCGGCTCTGGAAAAGAATGTTCAGGCAGCCGAGATCAAGGCAGAGGCGGTGGCAGGTTCCTTCACCGATCTTCAGCAGCAATTTGCCGCCTTGCCGAGGGAGGCTGAGCGGGACACGGCGGTCGATACCACTGCTCTGACCGAGCGGTTGGACGCGCTGGAAAGCAAGCTTTCAGCGACCCAGAGCCGGGCGGATGAGGCGACAGCCGGAGTTTCGGGAAACAGCGGCACGATTTCATCGCTCGAATCGAAACTGACCTCCTTGCAGGAGAAGGTCACCCAGGCTTCACGCCAGCCCGATGCGACGGCGCTTATAGCGGCCAATGCGCTGAAAACGGCGATTGATCGTGGTGGTTCTTTCAAGGCGGAACTGGACACTTACGCTTCGGTTGCACCGGACGAGGCATCCATCGAACAGCTGCGCGCCCATGCCGACAAGGGCGTTCCGACCGTTGCCGACCTGAATGCGTGGTTCGGTGCTGTTGCGAACCGGATCGTCGCGACGGAAAACAAGCTGCCTGCCGATGCCGGAATTTGGGATCAGCTTGTCGCCAGCGCCAGAGGACTGGTAAGCGTGCGCCCGGTTGCGGGCAATGTCACCGGCACTGGTGTCGGACCGATCACGGCCCGAATGGAGGCCGCCCTGCAGGCGGGTGATCTGGAGCGTGCTCTCAGCGAATGGGAACAGTTGCCTGCTGATGCCAAGGCTACCTCGCAGGAATTCGCTGATCAGATTCGGGCGCGGCGTGACGCTGATGCGCTTGTGCAGCGCCTCGTTGCCGACAGCTTGAAACCCAAGTCGTCTACGGGTGAAACTGGCGAGGCTCCGGCCTCTTCCGGTCAGTAGGAGGCGGGCCGATGCTGCGTGTCCTGTTCTATTTCGTCGTCGTTGCCGCGCTTGGTTTCGGCTTTGCCTGGCTTGCGGACCGTCCGGGTGAACTTGATGTCACTTTTGCGGGCAATCATTACAATGTGCCGCTGATAACCGCTGTTGCGGGGATCGTTGCCATCGTCGCGGCCATCCTGATCCTGTGGTGGCTGGTCAAGAGCATTATCCAGTCACCTTACACGCTGCGCAGGCATTTTCGTGCGCGCAAGCGTGATCGCGGTTATCAGTCGCTTTCAACCGGATTGATTGCAGCCGGGGCCGGCGATGCGGAAGCAGCGCGCCGCATGACCAAGCAGGCCGGCAAATTGCTGAGTTCCGATCAGGAGCCGCTGATAAAGCTTCTCGAAGCACAGACCGCTATGCTGGAAGGGCGCACGGAAGATGCCCGCAAAGGTTTTGAGGCGATGGTGGATGATCCCGAGACGCGCCTGCTCGGCTTGCGTGGCCTCTATATCGAAGCCCAGCGCGTTGGCGCTCTCGATGCCGCCCGCCATTATGCCGCCGAAGCCGCGAGCCAAGCGCCGCAGCTTGAATGGGCCTCGTCAGCCATGATGGGCCAGCTTTGTGCCGAGGGCGACTGGGATGCGGCGCTGAAGCTCGTCGATGCACGCAAACAGGCACTCGCCCATAGCAAGGATGTGGTGAAGAAAGAACGCGCCGCACTTTTGATCGCCAAGGCGATGGCAGTCGCCGATGTTGATCATGTGCAGGCAAAAGCGCTGGCGCTGGAGGCGAACAAGCTGGCATCCGATCTGGTGCCAGCTGCCGTGGTTGCCGCGCGTGCGCTTTTTTCCGATGGCGATATACGAAAAGGTTCGAAAATTCTGGAAGCGGCATGGAAACGGTTTCCACATCCTGACATTGCTTCGACCTATGTCTACGCCCGGTCAGGTGATACGCCTCAGGACCGTTTGAAGCGCGCAAGGCATCTCGTCTCGTTGCGTTCCAACAATGCCGAGGGCAGTCTTGCTCTGGCACGCGCTGCCTATGAGGCGGGTGATTATCGCCTTGCCCGCGACAATGCCGAGCAGGTTCTGCGCGCTTCGCCGCGCGAAAGCGCCTATCTGTTGCTGGCCGATATTGAAGAAGCTGAAACGGGTGATCAGGGCAAGGTTCGTGAATGGCTGGCGCGGGCCGTCAAGGCGCCGCGTGATCCTGCATGGACTGCCGACGGTTATGTTTCAGAACAATGGTCGCCTGTATCGCCGGTTACGGGACGCCTCAACAGCTTCGAGTGGAAGGTTCCCGTCGTGGAACTTGCTCCAGCCATTGAAGCGGAAAAACCTGAAATCAAAGGCCCGGTGGAAGCAAAGCCGGGCAATCCGCTGGTTCTTGCAGAGCCGAAAGACAAGGCTGGCGTAGTGGATGCATCAGCCGTCGTGGAGAGAAAGTTGCCTGTTCGCGATGTTGAGGAAGCTGAAGTCATCGTGCCTGCCGCCGAGCCGGTCAAGGTATCGCCAGCCCCTTCGATAAAAAAGGTCGAGGAGGTGAAGCCGCCTGTCCCAAATGTGGTCGCGACTGATGACGATATGGAGGACGAGCCGCGTCGCGCGCATCTGGTGGTGGACGATCCGGGTGTCGACGAAAACAAGCCTTCGCAAAAAGCCCAGAGCGGATTGAGGCTTTTCTGATCAGGCTTCCGAGAAATCGTTGCCGAAAAACAACGCAGCCCATCTCTTGGACGGTAAACGGTTGCGCAAGACCGTTTACCGTCTTGCGTGGCGCATTCAGCTCGTTACCTTCGATGTTGCTAACAAAGATGCCGGAATCGCCGTAACGGCTGACAAGTTGCAAACATGGCAGCGAGGGTGAATGTTCGATCGTCTTCTGGATTTTTTAAAAGAGCTTCCCGCCAACGGTTTTCGTGACCGGAGCGAAAAATTTTCCAATGATGATCCACGACTGGCCGCCGCCGCTTTGCTTTATCACATCATGGATGCCGACGGCGAAACGCGGGAAAGCGAGCGTAAGAAGCTTTCTTCGATGCTGTCACAGAAATATGGCCTTAAAGGCGACAGTCTGAAACAACTCATCCAGGCAGCGGAAAAAGCCGATCAGGAAGCGATTGACCTTTCGGATTTCACTTCGGTTCTGAAGCGGCAGCTCGATTATCAGGCTCGCCTAGACCTTATCGGACTGATGTGGGAAATGGTCTACGCTGACGGCAAGGTGAGCGAAGTCGAGGCCGACGTAATGTGGCGCGTGGCCGAACTCGTTGGCATCCAGCAGGATGACCGGAATGCCATTCAGGATCGCATGGACGAGGCGAATCGTAGCACGTCCGCCTCCTGATCATCTCTGATTTGAGAGATCAAGTCCGTCCCTGCAGGTGACGGGCCTTGCGCAATTGCGGGAACATTGCCGCCCAGGCAACAGCAACGGCGATTGATCCCAATCCACCGATGACGACAGCGGGAACAGCGCCGATGGCCGCAGCCATCAGGCCGGCGCGAAACTCGCCCAGTTCGTTCGATGCACCGACAAAGACCATGTTGACGGCATTGACACGACCGCGCACGTGATCGGGCGTCCAGAGCTGCATAAGCGTTTCACGGATATAGACGCTGATCATGTCAGCGGCACCTGCAAGTGCCAGAGCAATGACCGACAGCCATGTCAGGGTCGAGACCCCGAAGATAATATTGAACAGACCGAACAGGCCGACGAAGACGAACATCACGCGACCTGCATGGTCGCGGATCGGGTGTCCGGCAAGCCAGACGGCGGTCAGAACAGCGCCGATACCGGGAGCGGATCGCAGCAGGCCGAGCCCCCACGGACCGAGATCGAGGATGTCGCGTGCGTAAATCGGCAGCAGCGCCACCGTTCCGCCAAGGAGAACGGCAAAGAGGTCGAGCGAGATGGCGCCAAGGACGATCTTTTCCTTCCAGATGTAGCGGAAGCCAGCGAGCATGCTTGTCAGTGAGCGCTGTTCGGCAAGCGTGTGCTGTTTGGGCTTTGGAATGGAAAAGATCAGGACGGAGCCGATCAGCAGGAACAGCGTGGCGACGGAATAGGCTGCAACCGGCGAAATGCCATAGAGCAGACCACCTGCGACAGGTCCCACGATTGTTGCCACCTGCCATGCAGATGAATTCCACGAAACGGCGTTGGCGAAATCCTCTGTCGGCACGAGATTAACGACGAGCGATGCGGAAGACGGGCCAAGAAACGCGCGTGCGACGCCAAAAAGTGTCAGTGCGGCAAAGACCGTCAGGGGCTCGAACAGACCGGCGAGCGTCAGACTGAGCAGCAACGCCGTCACCACGCTTTCCAGAATGAGTGACAGACCCATGATAAAGCGCCTGCCGAAGCGGTCGGCAGCGGCACCGGTTACCAGAACCAGCAACAGGGCCGGTAGAAATTGCACCAGTCCGACCATGCCCAGATTGAAGGCGTCGCGGGTGAGGTCATAAATCTGCCAGCCCACTGACACACTCACGATTTGCACCGCAAATGCGCTCAGGAAACGGGCGCCCCAGTATTTTTTGAAGGCAGAGTGCCGGAAAGCTGCGTAACGATCCGCAGAAGAAGCATCGGTAGAGGGGGACATTGCTCATAACATCTGGAGCACCTCCAGCAAAAGTGCGAAGCAGCTTTGCGTCGGATAATGCGTTACAACAAGAAGATAGATGTTACTTACAGCATCCTTCCCATGATCGGAACCATTTTTTGTGCGGCTCTGTTCGAGACGATTGCAAAAGAGTCCTGAAAGCAAGAAAGGCCGGAATAAACCGGCCTTTCATTGTTGTCGTTCTGGATCAATCCTTGCCGAGCAGGCCTTTCCAGATGATCGCGCCGATAGCCGCGCCGACGAGCGGCGCAACCCAGAACAGCCAGAGCTGGCTGAGTGCTGCTGTATCGGCGAAGAGAGCAACGCCGGTCGAGCGGGCCGGATTTACCGACGTATTGGTGACCGGGATCGAAATCAAATGGATCAGGGTGAGACCGAGACCGATGGCAATCGGAGCAAAACCAGCTGGAGCCAGCGACGATGTGGAGCCCAGAATGATGATAAGGAAGAAGGCCGTCAGGATAACCTCGATGAGCAGGCCCGCCATCATGCTGTAGCCGCCCGGTGAAAGTTCACCATAGCCGTTGGAAGCGAGGCCACCGGCGGAGAAGCCTTCCTTGCCCGAGGCGATAAGGAAGAGAACTGCTGCAGCCGCAATGGCTCCCAGAACCTGCGCAACCCAGTAAGGGATCAGGTCCTTGGCTGGAAGTCGACCAGCCACCATGAGGCCCAAGGAGACAGCCGGGTTGAAATGGCCGCCGGAAATGCCGCCCACAGCATAAGCCATGGTCAGGACAGTCAAACCGAAGGCGAGAGCAACGCCGAGAAAGCCGATGCCCAGTTCAGGGAAGGCTGCGGCGAGGATTGCGCTGCCGCAGCCCCCGAAAACAAGCCAGAATGTTCCGAAAAATTCAGCCGACAATTTGTTCAGCATGGAAATCCCCAGGGTTGGTGTAGTGAAAAATGCCATATGCGAATCATTTAGCAAGAAGCATATAATCGTCTTTTTCTTCGGACAATCATGTTTAACTTGATTGGAGGCTTTTGTTCTCTGTGGATTTTTCCCGTCATTTCAGTAAATGAAAAGCTATTCTTCGTATATTCGTGTTTGCTTTTATATCTCTTCTAAATTGGGTTTCGATGGATAGTAAGAGTTGATCGGCTGGGCTTTTTTTTAAAGCTGTCGATCCCGCTCAGCTATATTGCGGAGAAGGGCGGCGGCACGTTATAAGCGCAGATGTCGAACGGGCGACGCTGGCCAATGCAAGATCGATTGGCAGGGATTTCGCGGGGCAGATTGGAGTTGTCAGCCTTGAACACTCATCGTGGGACGAAAACACAAAGGCTTGTTCTAAATGCCGTTAGGGTCGTTCCGATTGTTGCGGCGCTATCCGGCTGCACGGCAACTGCATGGACGGAAAAGGTGAAGATCGACAGCACGCCAATGCCAACCGAATGTACGGGCTGGCAGAAGATCGATCTCAAACAGCGCACGACGCTGGTTCTTTTACGCGAAGACCCGCGCCTTGTGGTCGATATCGATGCCCACAACCTCAAAGGGCGTAATCTCGGCTGCTGGCAGTAGCCGGAGGCGCCAGGCTAGGTTTTTGGGTCGGCGTTACTAGGCCGGGGTGGCCAATCGCACATCGACTTTCTCGATGGTGCCGCGCAGCGCCGGGAGCATCGTTTCGAAGTCGATATATGCACCCGGTTTCAGCATTGCTTCACCAGGAGCCAGACGGCGTTCGCGTTTGCTGCCGTCGCTATAGGTGATCATGACGATCAGCGGGGGCGTGGCGCGTTCTTCGGATGTGGTGTTCCGGATGCGGCCGCCGACACTCAGAACCTTGCCCTTGTCATGCACTCCGACGCTGGTTTTGAGATCAGTAAGCTGAAGTGCCGAAATGAGCGGCAAGGTTGGTTGCCCGCCGGAAAGAGATTTGCCGGCAAGCAGTGTATATCCGCCCGCTATCCAGAAAGCGGTTGTCGCGCAAAGAGCGACGAAAACCCAATACCCGAATCCCGGCCATCCACTGGGAAGACTTGTTTCGGACACCAGCTTGCGTGGGGCGAACGGCTTCTGCGGAATGCTGTACGAGAGAAATTTCCGGGGTGATGACCCCGGAACGATGGTTTCGAATTCGGCGTCTTCAATCAGTCCGGCATCGGAAGCAAACCGTGTCGCGCGATGGTTTTCGCACGAAGGCGCGCGCGACATCTGCGCTGTCGATGGTTGTTTCGCCATCATGCCGTCATCTTCCTTTGCGTTTTTCGCCCCTTCGACCGGTGCCACACACTGGCTCATAATGGTTAATGCTTCATGGCCGCAGCCTCGGTCACGCACTTTTTTAAGGCTTGTTCGAGCGGAATTAACGCAACATTAACCATAGAGGATAAAGGTCGATCTGATATCGATGTCATCCGTGCGTCGTTCAGCGTGCGGACAATTGAAGAGAAACAGCTCGGTGATACGTTTCGAGAATGTCGGCCTGCGATATGGAATGGGTCCTGAGATCCTGCGCGATGTCAGTTTCCATATTCCGCCGCGTTCATTCCAGTTTTTAACCGGCCCTTCCGGGGCAGGAAAGACGTCGCTCATGCGACTTCTTTTCATGGCCCTGAAGCCGACGCGCGGTCTTATCAATATTTTCGGCAAGGATGTTGCACGGCTCAATCATGCGGAAATTCCGCTTCTGCGCCGTCGTATCGGCATCGTGTTCCAGGATTTCCGCCTGCTCGACCATATGACCACCTATGAGAATGTGGCGCTTCCACTGCGCGTGCGCGGAAAGGAAGAGGCAACCTATCGTCATGAGGTGGAGGAACTTCTGCACTGGGTCGGGCTCGGCGACCGCATGAATGTGCTGCCGCCGGTTCTTTCAGGCGGTGAGAAGCAGCGCGCAGCGATTGCGCGCGCGCTCATTGATCAGCCGGAACTTCTTCTGGCCGACGAACCGACCGGCAATGTCGATCCGCCGCTTGCGAAGCGTCTGCTGCGCCTTTTCACCGAGCTGAACCGTTCGGGCACAGCTGTGATTATCGCGACCCACGACCTTTCCCTGATGGAGCAGGTGGATGCGCGACGCATGATCCTCGAACATGGGCGGCTCGACATCTATGATTGATGCAAAGAACGCCTGGCGACGTACATTGGATGACATCCGGGTCCGTTTCGAAGACCTCAAGGACATGCTGCTCGTTCGTATCGGCAAACGCCGGAAGCGTCAGGGACCGAGTCCCATCGTGCCTGATGGTAGCGTAACGGGAACTGCACTTGTCATCGTGATCGCGATCATGACCTTTCTGGCATGCCTGACGATGGGCGGCGTGACGCTCGTTCGCACCTCGGCCGCTGCCTGGCAGAGCCAGATAGCTCGCGAAGCCACGATCCAGATCCGGCCTGTCGACGGGCAGGATATGGAAAAGGCGCTGGCTCAGGCCAGCGAAATCGCGCGTGGTTTTGCCGGTGTGAAAGGCACCAGCATCATCGACAAGGATGCGACCGCCCGGTTGCTCGAACCATGGCTCGGCAGTGGCCTTAACATCGATGAATTGCCCGTGCCGCGTCTTGTCGTCGTTACGATCGATGAAAATGCCCCGCCTGATTTCGAAACCATGCGGACTGAAATCACCCGCGCCATTCCGGCTGCGACCTTCGATGATCACCGCACATGGGTCGACCGTCTCGTCTCCATGGCGCATACGACGGTGTTCGTCGGCACAGGCGTTCTCTCGCTTGTGATCGCTGCGACCGTTCTAACCGTTATCTTTGCCACGCGCGGTGCGATGTCCGGCAACGGCCATATTATCGAGGTTCTGCATTTCATCGGCGCGGAATCGAAATTTGTTGCGCGCGAGTTTGAATGGCACTTCTTCCGCACAGCACTGAAAGGCGCACTGTGCGGTGGAGCGGCGGCAATGCTGGTCTTCCTGATGTTTTCCTGGTGGGCGTCGAGCCATATGGCGACACCTGAAGGTGATCAGGCTGCCGCCATGTTCGGTAATTTCGCCATCGGGCGCGATGGCTATATCGGCGCTGCCGTCATCATTATTCTGGTCAGTTTCCTGACCATGCTGACCAGCCGCCTGACGGTGATCCGCCAGCTTGCAACCATGGACGGTCCGGGAGTGCGCTCCGAATGAAGACCTTTTCCGATACAGGCGCTTTCAAGACAAGATTTTCGTCTGCTTCTCCGACTTCTCGCCGCAATGCTGGCTATGATGGAAGAAGAGATGGTACGCGAATCCCGCAAGCGCTATCGGGCGGGCACCGGTCGAGTGACGATGCAGTGGCACAGAGGCAGACAGCAAACGGGTTTTCTTCAGGAGATGTGGTCTGGCGCCGCAGCCGGAATGGCGCTCACCTGCAATCTCTTGCACTTGTCTCCGGCAATTTCCTATGGTCTGTCATAATGCGCATGTTCAGACGTCTCCAGCCCGTTTCCATCGTTCTGTTTGTTATTCTTCTGGCGTTTCTCGTCGGCTTCGTCGCGTTCGGTGAAAAGGTCACCAGCATGCAGCCGCCGGCTATCGATGAGCCTGCCGATGCCATCATCGTTCTCACCGGTGGCCAGTCGAGAATTCAGGCTGCGGTTGATCTTCTGAAGGACAAGCGAGGAAAGCGGCTTCTGATCAGTGGTGTTCATCCGGCGACCAATGAAAAGGCACTGCAGCGTGCAACCCATGCCGACCAGAGTCTCTTCGATTGCTGTGTCGATCTCGACCGGTCGGCGCTCAACACCATTGGCAACGCGACCGAAAGCGAACGCTGGATTCGTACCAACAACTATCGCCGCGTGATCCTGGTCACCAACAACTACCATATTCCGCGTAGCACGCTGGAAATGTCCTACCGCATGAAGGATGTGGAATTCATTCCCTATCCGGTCGTGAACGGGGACCGCCGCGAACATAGCTGGGTTTCCGAAGGCGACACATTGCGCGTGCTCTTCATCGAATATGTGAAATATCTTGGCGCCGCTGTCCGTGTGGGTACGACCGAACTGTTCGGAACGCAGACCAATCAGGGTGTGACGACCGAGAATTGATCTTGCTGCCGGATTACGATTTCCTGATGGAAATGGCCGTTCTTCCTGATATATCGATGCCGTCACTTTCTGCAGAAAGTCCAGAATTCGTGCGTGATCGTTTACCGGAAGTCGGGAACGAAAATGCTTTAGCCAGGGTCTCCACCGACTGATGCTTCTCTATCTGCGCTCAATCTTGTTCAATGCGGCGTTTTATATCTGCACACTGGTTCAGATGATCGTCTATACGCCTTTCTATTTTCTTCTGCCCCGCAAGAAGGCTTGGATTGTGCCGAAGCTGTGGGCACGGGTCAATCTCTGGCTCCAGAAGTATATTGTCGGCACCGACTATGTGGTTGAAGGATTGGAGAACATTCCTGAGGGCGCTTATATCTGTGCGCCAAAGCACCAGTCTGCCTGGGATACCTATGCTTTCCTGCCCTATCTTGACGATCCCGTGCTGATCCTGAAGCGGGAATTGATGCGCATTCCGCTTTTCGGCTGGTATATCGCGAAAATGCAGATGATCCCGGTCGATCGCGGTTCTCGCGTCAAGGCACTGCATTCCATCACCAAGGGCGCGGAAAAGGCGATTGCGGAAGGCCGCCAGATTCTGATCTATCCAGAAGGAACGCGTCGGGCGCCAGGTGCTCCACCGCACTATAAATATGGCATCGTCCATCTTTACGAAGCGCTCAATCTGCCGGTTTTGCCGATTGCGCACAATGCAGGCCTCTACTGGCCACGCCGCAAGTTTCTGCGTTATCCCGGAACCATTCGCGCCCGTATTCTGCCGCCAATTCCGGCAGGTCTTCCGAAGGATGAATTTCTCAAAAGATTGATTGAAACGACCGAGACGGCCTGCGACGAATTTCTGGTCGCCGCCAGCCGCGATCCCAATCCACCACCCATGCCACCGACCGCCGTTCAAAGACTGAACGAGCTCGGCGCCTAACCCTCACAGCATGTTAACGGCCTGATCACGTCAATTGCGTTGCGAGAACGACAATTCGCCGCGTTTTCTAGAACTTTCGTTTTTCTTGCGCGCAACCTTGAAACCCGTTATCAGAGCCCGACACGAAAGGACACATCATGAATATTGATGCCATCTCCATCGGCTCCAATCCTCCTGAAGACGTCAACGTCATCATTGAAGTGCCTGTCGGCGGCCAGCCGATCAAGTACGAGATGGACAAGAAGGCCGGCGCCCTCATCGTCGACCGCTTCCTCTATACGCCAATGACCTATCCGGGCAATTACGGCTTCGTGCCACATACGCTTTCGGAAGACGGTGACCCGATTGACGTTCTCGTCTGCAACACCCGTCCGCTGGTTCCCGGTTGCGTGATCAATGTTCGCCCGATCGGCGTTCTGGTCATGGAAGACAATTCCGGCAAGGACGAGAAGATCATTGCAGTACCGTCGCCGCACCTGACGCGCCGCTACGAGAAGATTCACGACTATACCGATATGCCGGAGATCACTCTGAAGCAGATCGCGCACTTCTTCGAACACTACAAGGATCTGGAACCCGGCAAGTGGGTCAAGATCGGTGACTGGGGTGACGAAGATTACGCACGCAAGTTCATCGTTGAAGCTATCGAACGCGCCAAGGGCAAGTAAGCGACAGCTTCCCGATCCGTTTAGAGCGCCGATCTGATTGGATCAGATCGGCGCTCTAACTTTTTCTATTTTAAGCATAATCTTATCGATCCTCGTTTCACTCCGGTCGGATTATGCTCTAAAACAAAAGCACCCGGCAATGTCCGGGCGCTTTTGTTTTTGGGCTTGCGAGTGATGCGCTTACAGGAAAAGCGGCAGCAGCGTCGTCCACATGAACTGGCGGATGAAGAAGATGATCAGCAGCAGGACGATCGGTGAAATATCGATGCCGCCGAGATTGGGTAAGATATTGCGGATCGGCCGCAGGACGGGTTCCGTCACTTTGTAGAGAAACTCACCGATCGAAGCCACGAAACGGTTGCCGGAATTGACGACATTGAACGCATAGAGCCACGAGAAGATGGCACTCGCTATAATGATATAGGTGTAGATATCGAGCGCCAAATCAATGGTGCGGAACAATGCGATCATGGAGGCCTCCTTGGCAATTGGCCGAGATGTAGCGGTTGCATCGGGCAAGAACAAGGGCTGAGCGATTGAACGCCGGAATTTTTGAGACGCGCAGTGTGTGCTTCTAGCCGCTGGAACCGCCCGTTTGATGTTGGGTAGTGTGGTGAATGAGATCGTTGACATGTTCCAGCCAATGATCGCGTACCCGCATGTTGCGCAGATGCTGGAGCGTATTGGCGACATAATCCACATTGGCACCGGAATCGCCGTGAGCAGATGCGACGATCGCTGCGGCACTCTCAGGTGAAAGCGATCCGGCATATTGAATGTGGTGCCGGTCCGCGACATAGGTGACCGCATCGACATTGCGACCGTCAGCGAGGCGCAGGCGCAGATGCTTTTCGTGATAGACTTGGTTCGACATTTCACGTTCGCGCAGATAGGTCATCACTTCGCCAGTCATGTCACTAGGCACGCGAAAAGCGATGCCGAGACATGAGCCACCGGTGTCCAAGCCCAGGACCAGACCCGGTCGGTCCGGCGTTCCGCGATGGACATGCGAATAGATGCACAGGCTGCGCCTGTAGCCGTAAAGACGCGCCCGGACGGTCTCCACATGTGCAAAGCCCGGTCGCCACATCAGCGAGCCATAGCCGAAAACCCAGAAATCGTTCATTCGCCTGTCATTGAGAGCTGTGGTCATGAAGGGTGTCCATAATGGATCAGTGGACGCCGATTTCCACCGGTAATCAACGGATATCCCTCGATTTTTCTTCTCAATCGCTTCACAAGGCACATTCCTGCCATAATATGGCCAACAGTCGGGAGGAGCAAAACATATCGGGGCTTGGAATGTTCAGTCTGACCCCGGAGCGAGGCTCTTCGAAACAACCGTCTGATTAATGTAAGGCTTTTGAAATGGCGCATACTGGAATGAACGCATCGAAGTCCAGAAAGCGTCCCATCGCGCTCATTGTCATTCTGCTTGTCTTGATCGCTGGCTATACAGCGGGCTGGTTCTATATCGCAAACAGGCTAGAGGCACGAGCCAAGGCCGACATGGCCAAGCTCGCCGCTCAGGGCGTTGGCGTGAAATGCGAAGACTTGCGCATGGGCGGCTATCCGTTGCGCGTCAATGTCGTCTGCGACAGCATTTCCTGGCAGCGTCCTTCTGAAGGCATGGCGTTCCGCGCAGGGCGCTTCACCTCGGGTTCCCCGGTCTATGCGCCACGTTCCCTCTCGAACGATCTGACAGGACCCGCCTTCATCGAATTTCCGGGTCTGGAGCCGTTGGAGGTCAATTGGAGCAAGTTTACCTCCAACACCCGGCTGGCACGTCCGTTCCCGACCGAGATTGAGCTCGCCGCGCGTGAAGTGGCTGTCGGTCTTCGCACCGAAGCCACCACGACAGTGCCACTCAGCACGCTTGAGCAGATGGATTTCCGCATGAGCGCCTCGGGTGACACATTGAAGGTCAATGGTCGCTTTGCCGGTCTGAAACTTGCCAAGGCAGCGATTGGTACAGCCACCAGCCCTGAAATCGACGGTGTGGCGGATATCGATGTATCCGAAGCCGCGACATTGCTCGCAAAGGGCGATGCTCCTTTTCATGAACGGTTGCGCGGGCATTCCGGTACCGTCAATCAGGCTTTCCTGTCCATGCCCAATGGAGCGATGGTTTCGGTAGCCGGGCCGTTTTCGGTCGATGCTGACGGGCTGATCAATGCCGATGTGAAGCTGACACTGGTCAACCCGCAATCGCTGGCGCAGGCTGGTCAGACAGTGTTTCCCGAGCAGGGTGGCAATATCGCTACCGTTTTGTTTGCTCTCTCGGCCATGCCGAAAGATGAAAACGGCAATCCCGTGATGGAGATCGCCGTTCGTAACGGTAAGGTCAGCGCCGGGTTTATTCCGCTCGGGCGACTACCTGCTTTGTAGGCAAATATGCGCCTATTTTTGTTCGCTGGTACGTGTCGCAGCCTGACGGCCGAAATCAGGCGCATCCACTTCCTGACCTGCATCAATAATGCCGCGCCGGACAGCACGCGTGCGCGTAAAAAGATCGAACAGAGCTTCACCGTCGCCCCAGCGTATCGAGCGCTGCAGTGAGGCGAGGTCTTCGGAAAAGCGCCCGAGCATTTCAAGGATGGCATCCTTGTTGTGCAGGCATACGTCGCGCCACATCGTCGGATCGGATGCGGCCAGGCGCGTGAAATCGCGGAAACCGGAAGCCGAATATTTGATGACTTCCGACTTGGTCACCTGTTCCAGATCACTGGCTGTGCCAACGATATTGTAGGCGATGATGTGCGGTAGATGCGAGACAATGGCCAGCACCAGATCGTGGTGCTGCGGGTCCATGCGATCAAGCCGTGAGCCGCAGGCGACCCAGAACTCGCTCAGCTTTTCGAGAGCTGTTTCACTCGTGTCGGGCAGGGGCGTCAGAATGCACCAGCGATTGGTGAAAAGCTCTGCAAAGCCGGCATCCGGGCCGGAATATTCCGTGCCTGCGAGCGGGTGGCCGGGAATGAAATGCACATTGTCCGGCAATTCCGGCTGCATCTGCGCAATCACGGAAGCCTTGGTGGAGCCAACATCGGTGACGATGGCACCGGGCTTGAGGTTTGCCGCGATCTGGCGTGCAACCGTTCCTGACGAGCCGACCGGCACAGATACAACGATCAGATCGGCATCCTTGACGGCCTCAGCACTGTCAGTGGTGTAGCTGTCACCGAGACCCAGTTCCTCGGCCCGCTTCAGTGTCTCACTGCTGCGCGTGGCGATGGCGATATGATCGGCGAGCTTTTCGCGTCGAATGACGCGCGCCAGCGATGAGCCAATAAGGCCGATGCCGATCAGGGCGATCTTGTTGAAATGGATCGTGGACATTGTACTACTTCAAAAATTCGGTCAGGGCGACGACGACGCCACGATTGGCTTCCTCCGGTCCGACCGTCATGCGCAAGGCATTGGGGAACCCGTAACCGCCGACGCGACGCAGGATATAGCCACGCCCGGAGAGCCACTCGTCGGCCTTGTCGGCGGAATGCGCGCCATTGTCCGGAAAATGGATCAGCAGGAAGTTCGTGACTGACGGCGTAACCCGAAGACCAAGTCTGGTGAACTCTTCGGTCAGCCAGCCAAGCCATTTGTCGTTGTAGGTAATCGATTTTTCGACATGGGCGCGGTCGCGGATGGCCGCAGCACCGGCGGCAATGGCGGCCGAATTCATATTGAATGGCCCGCGGATGCGATTGACGGCATCGACCACATGCAGCGGCGCATACATCCAGCCAATACGTAGACCCGGAAGCCCGTGGATTTTCGAGAAGGTGCGCGTCATGACAACATTCTCGTTGGATGAAACGAGTTCGAGGCCCGATTCATAGTCATTGCGACGAACATATTCTGCATAGGCCGCATCGAGAACCAGAAGCACATGCTTCGGCAATCCGGCATGAAGGCGGCGGACTTCCTCGAAAGGCAGATAGGTCCCGGTTGGATTGGCCGGATTGGCGATGAAGACGATCTTCGTGCGCGGCGACAGGCCAGCCAGAATGGCATCCACGTCGATACGCTCGTTCTTCTCCTTCACCGTGATCGGCGTCGCGCCGGCACCCAGCGTCTGGATCTTGTAGACGGCAAAACCGTGCTCCGTGATGATGGCTTCGTCGCCCGGAGCAAGATAGGTCTGGCAGATCAGGCCAAGCAGCTCGTCGGAACCATTGCCGCACAGGATGTTGGCCATGTTGAGCCCCTGCGTTTCGGCAATCGCCTCACGTAGCGCCACGGCCTGTCCATCGGGATAAAGCTCCAGCTTCTCGCCCGCGTGTCGATAGGCTTCGACCGCATGCAAGCTTGGTCCGATCGGCGTTTCGTTGGAAGAGAGCTTATAGACCTTGGCAACGCCTTCCACATGTTCCTTGCCGGGCACGTAGGCTGCGATGTCGAGCAGGCCTGCCTTGGGCTGGGGACGGGTAAGGTTCTGCGTATCGGTCATGATTTTGGCTCCGCCAAAAGGTCAATGTTAAAGTTACGATGGGTTAAAGTTACGATGGCGGCATATCCCGCCATTGCGTCCAAGTCGAGAAAAACCTTGCCCGGTAATACTTGCAGACCGCAGCAACTGTGCGTTTTCCCGGGCGATGATGCGCAAATGCCCTAGCTCTTTCGATCTGTCTTGCTGGTTCGTACAGGTGTTTTCCGTAATCCACCAACAGGTGTGCCCTGTGGTGCAAGAACCGGAACGAAGACACGGCGCGAGGAGCGCTGTGCGACAGGCAGTCCCTGATAAAGACGCTTCTGCGCTTCCACCACCAGAACGCCTGAAAAGACTGGCCACAGTCTCCGCCCCATGCCTTCCAGCGCCAGACAGGGCCGCATCATCCATCGGCGCGTAGCGGGTGGGAAATGCAAGGCGTCGCTGACCGTACTGACGGTGAAATTCGCTTCACGCAGCAGGGTAGTCAGCTGTGTGCGGCTATAAGGTCGCCCGCTGCCGAAGGGTGTATGCTCGAAGCGAGCCCAGACACCGCGCCGGTTCGGCACCACGATGACGAGCCGCCCATTGGGGGCGAGGACACGCCACATCTCTTTCAGCGTTTCTGTCGGATTTTCCGCATACTCCAGCGCATGCACCATAAGCACCCGATCGATCGAGGAATCGGGTAGCGGCAGTTCCTCATCGAAAACAAGCGCTGTTGCCGTTTTCTCTACTGAGGGCCAGGCGACGGCTCCCTGACCGGCAGGCATGAACGCGAATGTCCGCTCCGTATCAGTGCTGAAGCGGTCGAGATAGGGCAGGCTGTAGCCCATGCCGACAAGCCGCTCTCCCGGCACGTGACCCCATAGGCCGGCAAGCGCCATGCGAATGGCGCGTTCCGCGAGATGGCCCAGCGTGGTGTCGTAAAATGATCGCAGTTCGATGATGTCTGGATGCATGAATGTCACGCTATATGAAATCTTAACGCTGGGAAATGGAGAAGCCGGAGCATCTTCATCGGGTGGGGTGCAATTTCCTCAAACCATGCTATAGAGCGTGCCTTTCCGGCGCCTTTGATCGCGCCAAAGTCTGCGCGAAAGCGAACGATCAGGAGAAGCAGCAGATGCCCGAAGTCGGTGGCAAGACAATCGAAGTTCTCTTTAGCCCGGACGAGATTGCCGGTCGTAATCTCGAGCTCGCCAAGGCCATTGCTGAACGCAAGTTCCACAATCTGCTGACGATTTCGATCCTGAAGGGCTCCTTCATCTTTGCAGCCGACCTCATCCGCGCAATGCATGATGCGGGCGTGGAGCCCGATGTCGAATTCATCACGGTTTCAAGCTACGGCAAGGGCACGACAAGCGCCGAAGTTCGTCTTCTGCGCGATATCGACAGCGATGTTCGCGACCGCGATGTACTGCTGATCGATGATATTCTGGAGTCTGGAAAGACACTGAAATTCGTTCGCGAACTTATGCTGGAACGCGGAGCGCGGAGCGTCAGCATTGCTGTGCTTCTCGACAAGAGCGTGCGCCGCAAGGTCGATCTTGATGCCGATTTCGTGGCTTTCGAATGCCCCGACTATTTTGTCGTCGGTTATGGCATGGACGTTGGGCACGCCTTCCGCCAGTTGCCCTTTGTCGGTCGTGTGATGGATTAAGGCTCCGGCCTGCTTCTCAATCGAACTTCAGCAGACGCTGCAGATATTCCTTTTCCATCTGCGGTGTCAGGGCATTACCAAGTTTGCGGCGAATTTCATCGAGAATTTCACGCGCGCGCTGAATATCGATTTCACCTGGAATCTTGACGTCATCGTTGAGGCCGCTGTCGCCGGTACCTTGCTGGCGCCCAAGCGGATCCCTTCCCCGACTGCCATTGGCGCCACTTTGCCCCTGACCTTGCTGGCCCATGGCTTGCTGCATTTTCTGCATCATGTCGCGCCCGCCGCGACGCAGTGCATCGAGTGCGCTGCCCTGCTGGTCGCTTGCTTCGGCACCTTCGCTGCGGCCCAACGCATCCGTCGCGTTGCCCATTGATTTTCCGGCATCCGAAAAATCGTTGCCGGGTTCAATACCCATGCCTTTCAAATCGTCCATCAGTTTTTGCAGATCGGATTGAAGGTCCTTTTGCTGCTGCTGCAGCTTGCGCATGGTTTCCGCCATATCGGGTGGCACATCGCCCTTCCCGCCCTGACCGTTCTTGCTCTGGCCGTTTTCGGTTTCACCGCCCGGCTGTCCGCCGCCCATGGAACCGTCATCACCCGGGAACATGTTGTCGCCGAATTCGCCCTCACCATCGCTGCCACCGAATTGGCGCTGCATCTTCTGATCGAGATCGAAGGTTTCGTTCATCGTCTTTTGCTGGCGTTGCATCAGTTCGCCGAGCTTGTTCATCTGCTGCTGCATCTGGCCTTGTTGGCCCTGCTGACCTTGTCCCTGACCTTGCTGACCCTGTTGCATCTGTCCCATCTGCAGATTGTTCATCAGGCTCTGCAATTGCGACAGCAGTTCTTCCGCCTGATCGCGTGAGCCCTGACGCGCGAGATTTTCGATCTGGTCCATCATGCGCTGGAGGTCTTTTTCCGTCAGCATTCGCGCATTGGGATCGGGAGCGGCTTGGCGCGCATTGGGATTCTGTTGCTGGCGCTGGGCGAATTCCCGCAGGAAATCCTGCATCGCCTTGCGTAGCTCTGCCGAAAGCTTTTCGATCTCCTCTTGTGAGGCGCCGTTCTGGAGAGCGTTTTTCAGGGCCTCCTGTGCCTGCCGCAGGCGCTTTTCGGCGGCGGACAGATTTCCATCTTCGATGCCAAGGGCCACCTGCCACATATAATCCGCTGCATCGCGCAAGGCGTCATCGCTCCTGGCGAGACGAAGACGTGTACCAATCGTGACCAGACCCAGATAATGGGCTGCATTCTTGATGGTTTCGTCCGGGCGAAGCGTGATTGCCGACAGCATGTCGAGCACATGATCGCGCTGCGTCGCATCGAGCGCGAGGATACGGCGCTGTTCCGCAACGGCGCGGGCAAGTGGATTGCTGAAAGGGCGCTCGGGCAAAGTGATGATCTTGGTTTCGCTGCGACCCGTTTGTCCGGCGGCGTCGGTTACGACCAGCGTGAGCGCAACTTTTTCACCTGCCCAAGGATGCTCGGTCAGGTCTTTCGACGTCGTGGCGTCCTTCACACCGCGGCGCGGCAGTGCAAGCGGTAGTTCCGGTGCATCGTAGAGCGGTGCGGCTTCCTCATCCTCATCATTGTTGAGCGGGATGATCTCACCTTCGGCCTTTACCGGCGCGTAGTTGTCCTCGATCTGATAGGAAAGTTGCAATGTGCCATTCAGCGCGTGTCCCGGCTCTTTCGTGAAGCGGATCGTTGGCGGATTATCCGGCGTGACGACAAATTTCCAGCGGGCATCGGTGCCGGAAAGCGCTATGGTTTCATCCTGCTGCAAATCGTAGCGGAAGTTGCGGCTTCCATCGACGACGGCCTGTTCTGCAGGTTCCTTCTGGTCTTCCTTCGCGTTTACCGGCTGTACGTCACGGCGCTCGCCCTTCGCATCGGTCGCAGTCAGGCGTTCGGAACCGCCACCGATCACGCGGACCGACAGAATGCTGCCTTGCGGTACATTGACTGCGGCCTGTTCGCTGTCGTTCGTCGTGGTCAGAAAGACAGGAGCACGGCCAGTATAGCGCGGCGGCGTTACCCATGCATCGATGCGGGCAACGGCGGTTCCATCGCTTGGACGGATATGAAAGGCGTCGGCAATGCGCCCGCTGTTTGGGCTGAGGCTATAGGCGAAGGCGGTCACGAAGAGCAGCGCGACCACCGCACGAATGCCGAAGGGGTCATGTTCGGGAACACGCGTATAAGGCAGGCCGGATTGCAGGTTCTTGAGCCGGTCCGCCATGCGGCGCTGGTGTTCCCGCCACAGGGCTACAGCGAATGGATCGTGTTCGCCTGTTGCCATATGGCCGGTCTGGACGGAAAGCGGTTCGTGAACGAGACCGTTGATCGCCTCGATACGACTTGTGACGTCGCTTTCCGCCGGGGTGCGAAACCGGAACGGCAGATAAAGCGCAATGAGGCTGGCAATACCGAATAGCGTCAGCACGCCGATATGCAGCCAACGGGGCATCATGCCGAACATGCCGAACCAGCTCAGGCTGGTAAACAGACCGATGATGAGGATTAGTGGCAGGATCAGCGGCCAGAACCGCTCGAAGCTGATCGAAAGAAAGGCACGCAGACGCAGACGGCGCAGGCTGGCGCCATCGCCTGAAAACAGCCGCAGAAAAACATCCCACGCATGACGCGGCGAGTTTTCCCTGTCGTTGCTGCTATCTGTCTGGGGGGCCGCCTTAGGGGCAGTCATAGGTCTCGTCTTTCGCGTCAGCCGATTTCGGTTCGGCTGACAGGATAACACGCATCATGGCAAAGGCGAGGCTTTGCCCCGAGATTTATGGGCCATGATAAATGTGGGCCATGAATAATTATGGTCGCGAGACCTATAACCATTCCGGTACGGAATCGAGCGCGAGCAGTTCTTCATAGGTACGGCGCGGACGCACGACATGATAACGGTCGCCGTCGACCAGCACTTCGGGGATGAGCAGACGGCTGTTGTAGGTGCTGGAAAGCACCGCGCCATATGCACCCGTCGTGCAGACGGCAATCAGATCGCCTGGAGCAGGCTTTGCCACTTCTCGGTCGAGGCCGAGATAGTCGCCTGTTTCGCAGACCGGACCGACAAAATCGGCACGAATACGCGGCGCATCATCCTTCGGCAAAGTGACAGGCTTGATGTCGTGGAACGCATCATAAAGCGTCGGACGAATCAAATCGTTCATTGCCGCATCCACGATGACGAAGTTCTTGGCGTCGCCTTCCTTGACGAAGATCACTTCCGTTACCAGAAGCCCGGCATTGCCGACGATCAGGCGTCCCGGCTCGAACACCGTTTTCAGGCCCAGCGGCTTGATGTGCTTAGCGACGATTTCCGCATAGGCGACGGGTAGCGGCGGAGGTGTATTGTCTGTGCGGTAGGGAATGCCGAGTCCCCCGCCAACATCGACATGGCGGATGTTGTGACCGTCGACCTGCAGTTCCTTGACCAGTTGCGCCATCAGGGCGAATGCATTGTCGAAGGGTTCGAGGTCGATGATCTGGCTACCGATATGCATATCGATGCCAACCACGTCGAGACCGGGCAGGCTCGCTGCGCGCGCATAAGCCTCACGCGCCTTGACGCGCGGAATACCGAACTTGTTTTCAGATTTGCCCGTTGAAATCTTGGCGTGGGTCTTCGCATCCACATCGGGATTGATACGCAGCGATACGGATGCGACCTTGTCTGCCTTGACGGCGCGAGCGGAAAGAATTTCCAGCTCTGGTTCGGATTCAACATTGAAGCAATAGATGCCCGCTTCAAGCGCGAAGTCCATTTCGTGTGGAGTCTTGCCAACGCCTGAAAAGACGATCTTGTTGGCCGGGATGCCTGCAGCAAGCGCCCGGCGGATTTCGCCTTCCGAAACGGTGTCCGCGCCGGCGCCAAGCTTCGCCAGTGTTTTCAGCACGGCCAGGTTCGAATTGGCCTTCAGCGCGTAGGTCACGAGCGTTTCCATGCCCGCGAAGGCTTCGCTGAACACGCGGAAATGACGCTCGATGGTCGCGCGGGAATAAACGTAAAAAGGGGTGCCAACGGCCTGTGCGATTTCAGGCAGGTTGACATTTTCGGCGTGAAGAACGCCGTTGCGATGTTCGAAATGGTTCACGGGAATGCCCTGCAGCAGAAACTTACAACAGCTTGTCGAGGATGATCGGCTTGTCTTCCTTCGGTTTCGGCTTGGTGTGTCCCTGATCGTCGGTGATCAGCGAGGATGGCGGCGGCTCCAGCGGGCCCTTGCGACCGCAAGCAGCAAGCGTGGCCGCGAGCGCGGCGATCAGAAGCACGGAAGAAATGGCGGAGCGGCCTGTCATCAGCTTTGGTTCCCGAAATATATGATCTTGCTCTAAGTTTTGTCTTTACGCATGTCTTCCAAAACCGGTTCCCACTTTTGGAAGACATGCTCTAGGTCTAACTCATAATGCCCGAAAGTGGAATCATCAGTTCGACAGATGATTCCACATGACGTCATGTTGATCGATTATCAGGCCTTGGTGATGCGCTTCTTCCAGTAACGAATCTGGCGACGCACCTCCTGCGGGGCCGTGCCACCGAAGGACTGACGGCTTTTCACTGATTTCTCGACCGTCAGATAGCCGAAGATCGCATCCGTGATGCCTGGATGAATCGACTGCAGTTCCTCAAGTGAAAGCTTCGCCAGATCGACCTTGCGGCTTTCAGCCAGAGCGACTGCGCGACCGGTAACGTGATGTGCCTCACGGAAGGGCAGCCCCAGTTCGCGCACCAGCCAGTCGGCGAGATCGGTCGCAGTGGAATAGCCTGAACCGGCCGCCTTTTTCATTGATGCTACATTGATCGTCAGGTCGCGCACCATGCCGGCCATGGCGGCGATGGCGAGTTCCAGGTTTTCAGCTGCATCGAAAACCTGTTCCTTGTCCTCCTGCATGTCCTTGGAATAGGCGAGCGGCAGGCCCTTCATGATGGTCAGAAGCGCGACGAGCGAACCGTTGATGCGACCCGTCTTGGCGCGAACCAGTTCTGCTGCATCCGGGTTTTTCTTCTGCGGCATGATCGACGAGCCGGTGGAGAAGGCGTCGGACAGCCGCACGAAATTGAATTGCGGCGTCGACCAGATGACGATTTCTTCCGCAAGGCGCGACAGATGGCCGGCGCAGATGGCGCCAAGCGACAGAAACTCCAGCGCATAGTCGCGGTCGGAAACGCTATCGAGAGAATTGCGGGTCGGTTCGCGAAAGCCGAGCGCCTTGGCTGTCATATGGCGGTCGATCGGGAAGCCCGTGCCTGCAAGGGCTGCAGCACCCAAAGGCGATTCGTCCATACGTTCGATTGCGTCACGCACGCGCGACAGGTCGCGACCGAACATTTCGACATAGGCCATGCAATGATGACCAAAAGTGACAGGCTGCGCTGTCTGGAGATGGGTGAAACCCGGCATGACCGTCGCCGCATGTTCTTCGGCGCGTTCCAGAAAAGCTTCGATCAGATTCTTGAGGGCGGCGTCGGTCTTTTCCAGTTCCTGCTTCACCCAGAGGCGAAAGTCGACGGCCACCTGATCGTTACGCGAACGGGCGGTGTGGAGCCGTCCGGCGGACGGGCCGATCAAATCGGCAAGCCGCGCCTCGATGTTCATATGAATGTCTTCGAGCTTGCGCGAGAAGGTGAACTTGCCGTCCTCGATTTCCTTGAGGATGGTTTTCAGACCATCTTCGATTTGTCGATGGTCTTCTGCCGCAATAATGCCTGTCTTTGCCAGCATGGCTGCATGGGCGAGCGAGCCTTGAATATCCTGCGCATAGAGCTTGCGGTCGAAGCCGATCGATGCATTGATCTCTTCCATGATTGCATCGGGCCCTGAGGCAAAACGGCCGCCCCACATCTGGTTGCTTGATTTTTGTTCGCTCATGCTCATATGCCCCGAGTGACGGTTTGGCGGAATATTGGAAAGAAGTAACGCGACATGGCAGAAGACAACGAAAAGGCGAATTCCGAACAGCAGGCGAAATCGGGAAATCGCAAGATCGTCCTTCTTGCCGCCCTTGCCGGTGTCATTGCCGGTATCGGGGCGGTATACGTGATGGAGCGCCCTTCTGGCAATGTGGTTGCCCAGAATGTTTCGACGAATGTTTCAGCGGAAAGCGATGAAGCTTCGGCGCAATGCGTATTGAAAGCGGATAAGCTTAAGGCACTTGATACAGCTGCGACCGGGGGCGTGGCGGCGATGCGTGCCGCTGAAAAGCCGATTTCCGTCTCGCATATTGCTTTCACAGGCCCGGACGGCAAGCAGATGACGCTCGGCGATTTCAAGGGCAAGACACTGCTGGTCAATCTCTGGGCGACGTGGTGCGCGCCATGCCGCGAGGAAATGCCGGCTCTAGACAAGCTCGAGGCCGAAAAAGGCGGGGCCGATTTCGAGGTCGTCGCAATCAACATCGACACCGGCTCGGATGACAAGCCCAAGGGCTTTCTGAACGAAATCGGCATCAAGAATCTGACGCTACACCGGGACGCTTCCATGTCAAGCTTCAACGAACTGAAGCGCAAGAATCTGGCCTTCGGCCTTCCGGTGACGCTGCTGGTCGACAAGGACGGCTGCCAGATTGCATCCATGAACGGTCCGGCGCCATGGGATAGCCTGGAAGCGGCTAAACTCATCGAAGCGGCAAAGAATCTTTAGCCTCGACAAACGACGAAATCAATGGCTTGCTCCCTTTTCAAGAGAGGGAACCGCCCATGAGCCTTGAAGTCTGGCTTGCATTTTCCGCCGCATCCATCGTGCTTCTGGTCATCCCGGGGCCGACCGTCTTGCTCGTTGTCTCATATGCCTTGGGGCAGGGCTGGAAAGCGGCGTTCCCGATGGCTGTCGGTGTCGCCCTTGGTGACTTTACCGCGATGACGCTTTCCATGCTCGGCGTGGGTGCGCTGCTGGCAGCGTCGGCAACCGTGTTCACCGCCGTTAAATGGGCAGGTGCCGCTTATCTGATCTGGCTCGGCATAAAACTGTTTCGCGCTGGTGGAACACTTCATGCCAGTGCCCGACACGACAAGGTGCATCCGGCGCGGATGCTGGTTCACGCATGGCTCGTGACAGCGCTCAATCCGAAGAGCATCACCTTTTTCGTTGCTTTTCTTCCGCAGTTTCTCAGTCCGCACCGGGATTTCCTCACCCAGATGCTGGTTTTCGAAAGCACGTTCCTCGTGCTCGCTTTTCTCAATGCCTTTGCCTATGCACTTCTGGCGACCCGCGCACGCCGCTTCTTCTCAAGCGAACGCGCGCTGCGCATTTTCAATAGGGCTGGCGGAACATTGCTGATCGGTGCTGGCGTCGCGACTGCCTCAATGCGATCAACCTGAGACGAAACCCGCACGTTTTAGCCGGACGATGGCAAGATCAAGTGCGGAAAGGAATGCAGAGCGGTCCTTGGGCGAAAATGGAGCGGGTCCGCCTGTAACTTCGCCTGCGGAACGCAAACTATCCATCAGATTGCGCGTCGCTAGCGTGTTGCCGATGGTACTTTGGGTGTGAACGCGTCCGTTCGGTGCGATCACCGAAGCGCCTTTTTCGAGCGAGCGGCTGGCCAAAGGAATGTCGGCGGTAATCACGATTGCACCCGGTCGCGAATTCTCGGCAATCCAGTCGTCAGCGGCGTCGAGCTTGTCCGATACGATAACCCGTTCGACACGCTCCGCATCGCGGGGAATGGCAATGAAACTGTTGGCCACCAGCATGACCGGCAGATTGTGCCGTTCCGCCACGCGATAGATTTCAGCTTTCACCGGGCAGGCGTCAGCATCGACGAGAATGCGGATGGTTTCAGGTTCAATGTTCATGCCGCTTCATAAAATGCGGGCGGCTGTTTGGCAAATTCAACGCTGCGATCAGTTTTATGCGATAGGCGTTTGCCGCAAAGCGGTATAAGGCGGGCCGCGAAAGTGAGAGTTCTGCCATGGCCGCCCGTTTGTTCCCCGTCATGTTTGTCCTGCTTTGGGCCACCGGTTTTATCGGAGCCGGGCTTTCCATGCCTTATGCTGAACCATTTACTTTCATGGCGGTGCGTTTTTCCATCGCGGCTGTCATCATGACACTTTGGGCGCTGGCGAGCCGGAGTATCTGGCCGAAAGGCGATGTGCTTCTTCATGCGGCGATTGCCGGTTGTCTCATCCACGGCGTTTATCTTTCCGCCTTGTTCTGGGCCGTTCACCACGGCCTGCCTGCGGGAATGTCCGGTCTGGTGGCGGGCCTTCAGCCGATGTTGACCACGCTGATTGCGGCCATTCTTCTGGGAGAACGAGCGAGCGGGCGGCAATGGACAGGGCTTCTGATCGGTTTCTGCGGCATCGCCATGGTGGTATGGCCGAAGTTTTCGGCTGGCAGCGGTGTCGATCCGAAAAGCTTGGCGGCGGCATTTTTGGCTGTGGTGGCGATCAGCACTGGCACAGTCTGGCAGAAGCGGTTCGGCACGGCTGGTGATCTCAAGGCCGGGACGGCGGTGCAATACATCGCTGCGGCCATTTTGACTGCTATCTGTGCCTTTGCTTTCGAAACACGCGCCATGATCTGGTCGCCATCGCTGATTTTTGCGCTGGTCTGGCTGACGCTCGCCATTTCTATCGGTGCCATTCTGGCGCTTCTCGTCATGATCCGCGAAGGCGCCATGTCGAAAGTCGCATCGTTGTTTTATCTGGTGCCCGGCACCGCCGCGATCATGGCCTATCTGATTTTTGGTGAAACGCTGTCGGCAATCCAGATTGCAGGTATGGTAGTGACCACGCTCGGCGTTGCACTGACTACTTTACGTCGATAAGCTCGGGTTGTTGTTCGCGCTTGCGAAAAATCATGATCGCAGCGTTTATTTCCGCACCGATGATGAAAATTGCTGACAGCATATAGAGAAAGACGATCGCCACCATGATGGAGGCGAGGCCCGCATAGGTCGTCACATAGGTGGCGAAAGTTTCCAGATATTTTGCAAAGGCCATTGCGGCAGCAAGCCAGGCGATGAGCGTGATCAATATGCCGGGCAGGATATCGCCGAGGCTGCGCCGTCCGGCTGGAAGCCAGATATGCACCATGAACAGTGCCAGAACCAGAACCCCCACTGCCACAGTATAGCGCCAGAAGGCAATTGTGCCGGTGAACGGTGCTATATCGGGAAACCATTGTTCGGCAAGACGCACGGCAAGCGGGGCCAGAACCAGCAGAAAGCTGATTGCCATCAGGCTCAGAGTGCCGACGAGGACGAAGCCTAGACTTTGCAAGCGGCAGAAAATGATCGAGCGCTGGTCGGTGACGCGATATGCTCGGTTGAGCGCGATGCGCAACGCCTCCACGCCATTGGAGGCAAAATAGGCGGCTGCGATGACACTGAGCGTTAGCAGCCCGCTGCGCTGCACGGTCAGCACGTTCATCACTTCGTTGGCAATTGGGGCTGCGATGTTCGACGGCCACATATCGAAGATGACATGCACCGCCGTATCGGCGAATTCCTTGGTGCCGAGAAAGCTTGCAAGCGTGGTGGCAAAGATGAGGAACGGAAACAATGCCATCAGGCCGGAAAGGGCTATATGGCTGGCGAAGGCCCAGCCATCGTCCGAACTGAAATGACCGATGACATCATAGGTGATCTGACGGAGAAAACGTCTGATTTTTCGCATCCGCAGATTTGTCCCTCAAAGCCTTGGTCGGTATTCGATAGTGTTCAGCCTGTGTTTCAAGGCCTTAAATCTAGCATTGGTCTGCGGATTGCAAGGGCAGTGCCCGTTTTAAACCGAGCCCGAATCAAGCAATCTTGCCAAAATGGCAGCGGGAAACAGACATATGACTCCGGCACAATCCGGTCAGAACCGACAGCGCAGTATCATCGTCACCGGCTGTTCCTCCGGCATTGGCGCTTATTGTGCCGAGGCGCTTCATGAGCGTGGCTGGCGCGTCTTTGCGACCGCCCGCAAGGATGCGGATATCGCGGCACTCAAGGCAAAGGGAATGGAAGCCCATTATCTCGACTATACGGAGCCGCAGTCGATCGCGGTCTTAGCCGATGAGGTGCTGCGCCAGACTGACGGCAAGCTCGATGCCCTGTTCAATAATGGTGCTTATGCTCAACCCGGCGCGATAGAGGACTTGCCGGTCGAAGCCTTACGCCAGCAGTTCGAGGCCAATTTCTTCGGTTGGCACGACCTTACCCGACGCGTGGTTCCGGTCATGCGCAGGCAAGGGCATGGGCGTATAGTGCATTGCTCGTCAATCCTCGGCCTCGTACCGATGAAATGGCGCGGTGCTTATGTGGCGTCGAAGTTTGCGCTTGAGGGGCTGATGCTCGCCCAGCGCATGGAGCTGGAAGGCTCCGGTATCGATGTGTCGCTGATCGAGCCTGGTCCGATTGCCTCGCGTTTCACCTACAACGCCGCCAGCCACGCTAGAGCCAATATCGACATGGAAGCTTCGGTGCATCGCGAGCTTTACCAGCGCCAGATGGCGAAACTGGAAGGCGGCGGTACAAAATCCAAGAACAAGCTTGGACCGGAAGCCGTCTATGCTGTACTGCTTCATGCATTGGAGGCGCCGCGTCCCCGCCCGCATTATGTGGTGACGAAACCGGCGAAACTTGGGTCACTGGCACGGCGCCTGATGCCTGCCCGCTGGCTCTACCGGATGCTGTCCGACCAGTCATGAGGTCAGGGACAGTGCGCATGGGAAGGAAATAAAATGGACGTTCTGTTCAAGGGCGCGGCAATGGTGGCCATGTTTGCTGTGGCCGTCGTTCTGATCATCGGTCTGCGCAACATGATGCGCGGCGGTGACGGCAATTTCTCGAACAAGATGATGCAGCTGCGTGTTTTCCTGCAGTTCATTGCCATCGTTCTGATCGTTGGTGCGATCTATTTTGCCCGCCAGAAAACTGGCCAGTAATTATGGTCAAGCTCAACAAGATTTATACCCGGACAGGTGACAAGGGCACGACCGGACTTGCCAGCGGGCCACGGCGGCTGAAGTCGGACCTGCGTGTCGAAGCCTATGGCACGGTGGATGAAACCAATGCCTGCATTGGCATGGCGCGCCTTCACACGGGCGGTGAAGATAATCCTCATGCGCAAATCGATGCCATGCTGGGCCGTATCCAAAACGATCTTTTCGACCTTGGCGCGGATCTTTCGACGCCGGATGATGGCAAGCCGCTCGCCTATGAACCGTTGCGCATCGTCGCATCGCAGGTTTCGCGTGTGGAAGCCGATATTGATCTCCTCAATACCGATTTGCAGCCGCTACGTTCGTTCATTCTTCCGGGTGGCTCGGCGGCATCTGCCGCGTTGCATCTCGCTCGCACGGTTTCACGCCGGGCTGAACGCCTGATGGTTGCGCTTGCTCGCGTCGAAGGAGAGGTCGTTTCGGCGGAGGCTCTGCAATATATCAACCGCCTCTCCGATTTCCTGTTCGTGGCGTCGCGAACCGTCAACGATAACGGCGCGCAGGACGTTCTCTGGGTGCCCGGCGCCAACCGCTAATCAGACGCCACGTTTGTTGCCCCAGATCAGCACGTGAAGCTGGGGCAGGACGTGCGCTTCGTACCAGCCATCCGCAATTACCTTTTCGACCAGCCATTCCATTCTCCGCATGATGCCGTCGATATCGATTGCGGCATCATGTGCTTCGGGCGGCGGCGGTGTGTGATTGCCGGGCTGGAGATAGACCGGTAGACCGGAATATTGACTGGCTACATCTTTCGCGAAGGCATAATCAGCATCGTCGAAGATGACGAATTTCAGCACCGTTCGCGGCCCTATACCTGCGGCCTCGATACAGGCCGCCAGCGCATCGAAATCGGAGCTCATGCCGCTTGAAGGTGGTTTTGGGCTCAGTACCAGTGTGTCGAGTGCGGAAAACCAGTCTTGCGCGACCGATCCTTGGGTTTCCAGTGCAAAGCGATAGCCTTCGGTCTTGCCGTGCTCGATCAAGGGCCCCAACGGGTGAATGGCCGGATTGCCGCCCGAAAGTGACACTGTTAGTGGCTTATTTCGAGAAAGTGTCGTCACTTCACCCCAAATCGCTTCAACACTCATCGCCTTCCACTCGTGGCGAAAACGGCTTTCGACGGCATGCAGGCTGTCGCACCAGACGCAGCGATAATCGCAGCCACCGGTTCGCACGAAGACGGTTGGCTCACCGATCAGCACACCTTCGCCCTGTATCGTGGGGCCGAAAATCTCTGCGATGCGTATTTGCGTCACGGTCTGTACTCGGCCCATGTCTTGGGCGTTTCACTGACCCGCACGGCGGAAATTTCCGGCCAGCGCGCATAACACCATTCGAAAAAATGCCGGGCGAGGGTTTCAGCCGTGCTCTGGTCGTGGCCCAGAACATCGTTGAGATGGCGGTGGTCAAAACAATCATCGATGTAGCGCTTGAACGGTGCCAGCTCATGATAATCACGGACAAATCCGTGCTGGTTAAGATCGTCAGCCGAGAGCTCGACCTCAACAATATAATTGTGGCCGTGCAGGCGGGCGCATTGATGATCGTCCGGGAGGCCAGTCAGTTGATGCGATGCGGAGAAATGAAATTCCTTGGTAATGCGAAACATCAGGCGTTCCTCTTCTCGATTGCCGAGCGCCAGAAATCCGCATCTTCATAGAGGGTCGGATCCTGGATGCCGGCGAGATGGAAGGCTTCGCGTCGCTCGACGCAGGTGCCGCAGCGTCCGCAGTGATGTTCACCGCCCTTGTAGCAGGACCACGTCGCGGCAAAGGGCGTACCGTATTTTGCGCCGTCGATAACGATATCGGCTTTGGATGCATGCACATAAGGCGCGAGCAGTTTTATGTCCGCGTAACCGTCCAATGCATGGTTCTGCATCGTCTGGAAGGCATCGATAAAACCGGGGCGGCAGTCGGGATAAATGAAGTGATCGCCGCCATGGACGGCAAGGGCTACCGCCTCGGCTTTTTGGGCAGCGGCTACGCCGAATGCTATTGCCAGCATGATCGCATTGCGGTTCGGAACGACGGTGATCTTCATCGTTTCTTCCGCATAGTGTCCGTCCGGCACATCGATATTGTCAGTGAGTGCTGAGCCGGTCAGGCTGGCGCCGATGTTGGTGATATCGATGATCTGGTGGGGAACGCCGAGCCTTTCGGCGCAGGCTTTGGCCGAATCCAGTTCCTTTTTGTGACGCTGGCCATAGTCGAAGGAGAGGAGGGCGGTGAGTTGGTGTTCGGTTGCTATTCTGTAAGCAAGCGAAACGGAATCGAGTCCGCCGGAGCAGACGACGAGCGTTTTCATAAGTCAGGGTTCCTTGTTTTGACCGGGTAGGCTGCGACCGGATTGCGAGGCGTTACCTAAAGCATGGCGCATCGCTTGTAAACGACATGAAAACGGGAGGTGTCGGGTTGCTCGGTTTTGGAATGACCTCTTGTCAGAATAAATTGATTTTAATCGATATAGCGGCCTGTGCCTGATTGACGTGCACGTCAACCGTCTTTAGGTTTCGTGCCGGTTCCCGGCGGATAGGCAGCGCATTTGCGTCATAACCCAAGTTGCGCTGGTGCCGCTTTCATGTCGGATTTTGACATGCGGGTGGGAGTTCACGGCGGCATAGTCGTGCTGCAAGAGTCATTGAAGAGGTAATCGCGGATGAAAGTCCTTGTCGCAGTGAAACGGGTTGTCGATTACAACGTAAAGATCCGTGTAAAGGGAGACGGTTCGGGCGTTGAGCTTGCGAACGTCAAGATGTCGATGAACCCTTTCGATGAGATCGCGGTTGAAGAAGCGATCCGTCTGAAGGAAGCGGGCAAGGTGACGGAAATCGTCGCGGTTTCGGTCGGCCCGGCACAGGCACAGGAAACGCTGCGTACCGCACTTGCCATGGGCGCCGATCGTGCGATCCTGGTGAAGTCGGACGAAACGGTTGAGCCGCTTGGCGTTGCCAAGGTTCTCAAGGGCGTGGTCGATGCGGAAAAGCCGGATCTCGTCTTCCTCGGCAAGCAGGCAATCGACGATGATTCCAACCAGACCGGCCAGATGCTTTCGGCCCTTCTCAACTGGAGCCAGGCGACGTTCGCCTCGAAGGTGGAGTTGGGTGACGGTTCGGCCAAGGTAACGCGCGAAGTTGATGGTGGTCTCCAGACCATCGACGTGAAGCTTCCGGCGATTGTCACGGTCGATCTTCGTTTGAACCAGCCGCGTTATGCGTCGCTGCCGAACATCATGAAGGCCAAGAAGAAGCCGCTTGACGAAAAGTCGCCCGCTGATTTCGGTGCCGACATTGCGCCGCGTCTCAAGGTCCTGAAGACTGAAGAGCCGGGTGGCCGCAAGGCTGGCGTGAAGGTCGGTTCAGTCTCTGAACTGGTCGAGAAGCTCAAGGCCGACGGCGTACTCTAAAGAAATCGGAAGGGACGATATAAATGGCTATTCTTCTTATTGCCGAACATGACAATGCAACCCTTTCCGACCAGACGGCGAAAGCGCTGACGGCCGCTGCCCAGATCGGCGGCGACGTGGATGTTCTGGTTGCAGGCAAGGGCGCGAAGGCTGCTGCCGATGCCGCAGCCAAGCTGAAGGGCGTGCGCAAGGTTCTGCTTGCTGAAAGCGATGGACTGGAAAACCGTCTGGCCGAGCCAACGGCCGCTCTCATCGTGGAACTGGCAGGCAATTACGACACGATCATTGCTCCGGCAACGACCTCGGCTAAGAACATCCTGCCGCGCGTTGCAGCGCTTCTCGATGTGATGCAGTTGTCCGAAATCATGGAAGTCGTGTCGGCTGATACGTTCAAGCGTCCGATCTATGCGGGCAATGCGATCCAGACGGTCCAGTCGACCGATGCAAAGAAGGTTATCACCGTGCGTACCGCGTCGTTCCAGGCAACGGGCGAAGGTGGTTCGGCTGCAGTTGAAAGCGTCAATGCAGCAGCCGATCCGGCGCTGTCGAGCTTCGTCGGCAATGCATTGTCGGATTCGGACCGTCCGGAACTGACCTCGGCTAAGATCATCATCTCCGGCGGTCGTGCGCTCGGTTCTGCCGAAAAGTTCCAGGAAGTGATCCTGCCGGTTGCTGACAAGCTCGGTGCAGCGGTCGGCGCAAGCCGTGCCGCAGTCGATGCGGGCTACGCGCCGAACGACTGGCAGGTTGGCCAGACCGGCAAGGTGGTTGCCCCGGATCTCTACATCGCCGTCGGAATCTCTGGTGCGATCCAGCATCTGGCCGGTATGAAAGACAGTCGTGTGATCGTGGCGATCAACAAGGACGAGGAAGCGCCGATCTTCCAGGTGGCCGATTACGGCCTCGTCGGCGATCTCTTTACGATCCTGCCGGAACTGCAAAA